>JAQBQB010000008.1 GCA_028287235.1 Gemmatimonadota bacterium
GAGGTCGATACCTCGCTGCCGGGAGAACGCGTGGTGCGCGTCCTTGAGCGATTGGCCACGACACGCGGACTGCCGCGGGCGATCGTCTGTGACAACGGGCCAGAGTTTCGTGGCGAAGCGCTCGATCGGTGGGCGGATCGCCGTGGCGTCGCCTTGCAATTCATCCAGCCCGGAAAGCCAATCCAGAACGCATTCGCCGAAAGCTTCAACGGCCGGTTTCGTGACGAATGCCTCAACGAGAGCTGGTTCGTGAGCGTGCTCGATGCGCAGCAAACGATCGAGGCGTGGCGGATCGACTACAATGTCACTCGGCCGCACACCGGCCTCGCCGATCGAACTCCGGAGGAGTTTGCGAAGGAGCTCCTCATGCCCACAATTGCCCTGCACCAGTCACTGGACTAACAGCGTCTCTGGATCAGTGTTGGGTTTCACGTCATTGAAGTAACCCTTCGCCTCGATCCAAGCAGTGATGTCGGTCCACCGCGAACGGAGGAAGCGTGGCGTCTGCGGCGCGACGCGCGGCACGGCCCACTACCGGAGGCAGTAGCGTGCGGCCTAAGGTAAATCGCTCTTGATGTCTAACGAACGCTGAACTTGTCGAGCGATCTGCAGAAGCTCGCTTCGCTCGCCCTTTATTTGACTCGCTCGCAAGTTAGCTGGGGCGTTAGGTAGCTAACGATTCACTCTTGCCGTCAGATTGACTAAGCCCTCTGATTCCGCCGCTGACGTGCAGACCCTTCGGGAGCGCGCATATCTGATTCTCGAAGCCTTTGAGCAGCCCGAGCCAATCCCGACATTCGCCCGCCTTCGGGAGGCGACTGCTCGGGCGACCCGCTTGAGCGATCTGCGGACCATCAATCGCGAGTTACGTGGTGCGATGGCCGGGCTAGATCAGTCGGCGCTGGCTCAGCTGAGGAGGCGTTTGATCGAGCGATTCGGTCCCGACGTCAATCATGAGAAGGACAAGGTGGCAGCCGACAAAGCTCGCACTTGCGGGCGGATTCGATCCGAACGCGAATATCGGGCGGTTCAGGCTTACGCGGACAGCATCGCCGCTGATGCCGAGTCGCGCGATGACTTCGACGCACTCGGCGCGCTCTTGGACGAGTACGCGTCGCGACCAGCTACCTAACGAACGCTGAAGCTGCCAAAGCAGCTATTGACTGTTTGCCGCTGCGCGGCAAACTCTTATTTGATTCCTTTGCAGCTTAGCTAGGGCGTTCGGCTGCTATCCAAGCTCCTTTCACGTTCGAGGCCAGAATGTCGTATTTCGGGCCATACTCGGACTTGTACGAATCCGAGCGCAATGAACTTCGCGGATTGCTTCGCCCATCCGCGGTTCGGACCAAGGCCGAGTACATACGATTGGCCCAGCTCAGCGAGCGCTTGGCTGCTCATGAAAGCGAGAGTAGCGACAAATGGTCAGATCGGCAGGCTGCCGAGCTCCATGCGCTCTTGACGGAATACAAGTCTCTTCGCCAAGAGAGCATGAATACCATCACCCACCGTACTCAGGTCATGATGTTGGGTCTAGCCGCTGTCGGCGCGCTTGCCGGCGGAGCGATGACGAGCGTTGGGATATCGCAACGACCTGTGTTCGTTACCGCGGTGTTCTCTGGCGCCATACCCTTGTTTGCGGCGTTCGTGTTCCTCGCTTGGCTCAGTGAGGCCGTCCGCTCACATCGAGCTGGTTATTTCCTGGCATCCTGGTTGGAACCCCGCGTAAACGCCTTGCTGGGCAAGCTGACGCTCAGCTTTGAAGCCTCACTCTGGACGCGTCTATTGCCAAGGGATGAGCTGTGGGGCCCTTCGATGATGGCACTCGGGATCATGGGTCTCATCGCCCTGATGTCCCCGCTTCTCGGTCTCGTGATGAGTAATAGCCCATTTGGGCTTTGGGGCGGCAACCCGATCGCCGCAGTGTGGGTTCCGTGGCTCGGGCTCGCGTGCGTGGGAGCGTACGCCGTCACCCAGATGAAACGACTCAGGAATGAAGATCAGTTGATCGCGGCTGTGATCAGTAAAGACCGAGCAGAAGGCTCCAGCCATCGCGTGCCGAAATCGGTGTCGAGGCCCGAGCAGCCGAACGAACGCTGAAGCTGACAAGGAATCTGTGGATTGCGCGGGGCTGCGCCCCGCGCGCTTATTAGACTTCCTTGCAGCTTAGCTAGGGCGTTAGGCGCACCAACACTCATCTCGACGGTTCGTGGTAACTCCGGACTCCATTCGCTATCGACTTGTCTACGATGCCGCGGTTGCTGGCTATACAGACTGGTGGTTCCCCGCCGCCGGCCTAGTTTTGCTGGCCGTCTTCGGGATTGGGCTCTACGTGGCCCGCCGCGAGCGCAAGCCAATTGGCCGCGCCTGGGTATTCTACTTCGGCGTGCCGTTCGTGGCGCTTTGGGTGATCGCCGCGTTGGCAGGCACGTATACCAGTTATGCGTCGCTTCGTGACCGCCTACGCTCGGGACAGTTCGTGCCGGTTGAGGGCGTTGTCCAAGACTTTCAAGCCGGAGATAGCGGTGATCACCACCCTGAGAGCTGGGCGGTCGAGAGCAATGGGCAGCTCTATCGGTACAGCTACGTGCGATCTCAGCTTACGCCTGGTTTTCGGTACGAGGCGGTGCACGGAGGTCCGGTTCGCCCTGGCCTTCATGTTCGCATTGCCGATGTAGCTGGCCTCATCGCGCGGCTTGAGATCGCGGATTCAACGCTGTCTAATCGGGCGCCAAACAAACGCTGAAGCTGACAAGGAATCTGCGGATTGCGCAGGGCTGCGCCCCGCGCTCTTATTTTGACTTCCTTGCAGCTTAGCTAGGGCGTTAGACGGCTATCAGGCACCTATGAAAAGCAAGACCGCCGCAGAGTTTCTCGCCGAGTTGCGCGCCAATCCCGAATGGGTGAAACAACGGGCCGACGCCGATCGGGATCTCGCTGAGAGGGTCGCGACCTACGACGCCGACCAGCTCGAGTTAATCAAAGTGATTCGAGCTGTCGGCTACGACATTGATTCCGTCTACGATCTAATCAATAACACGCCTCATCCGGTGCTTGGCCGCCGCTTTCTCGGTCCGTACCCGGCGGCGTATCCGATCCTCGTCCGTCATCTGTCGCTTCCGTAAGTACCGAGAATTCGTGAAGGAATCGTGCGGGCTTTGACAGTGAAAGACAGTGGCCGTACAGTCGAAGACGCTCTCTTGGCCGCCTTCGATAGGGAAGTCATTCACACATGCGTTGGGTGATAGCGAATGCGTTGCGAACAGCTATGCCATATCATCGGCGCAAGAAGTATCCTGAAATTGCCGTCGCGCTCCGCTGGTCCGGATCAGAGCTCGTCCCCAAGCCGTCTAACGAACGCTGAAGCTGACGGGCGATCGATTGAATTGTGCGCGCTGAGCGCGCACTGCGACGACGTTTCGCTGGATCGATCCCCATGCTGCCATCTCGGTGCGGTCATCTAGCGAACGCTGAAACTGACAAGGAATTTGCGGATTGCGCCGGGCTACGCCCGGCGCTCTTATTAGACTTCCTTGCAGCTGAGCTAGGGCGTTAGCCAGCGACACGCGTTGTGTGAGGTCGAGTGACTTTGCTTCGAGTTGCGAGGATCGGCGCCGCAGGACTGTTCCTATTGGTAGCATGCCGACCATCTCGGCCCTCACCTAATGCCCAAAACTGGGACGCCTGGCCCATGATGGGTGCCGAGATACCGCCACAGGTAGAGCTATCTGGTCGAATTGAGCAGTCAGATTCTGCCGACAAGCGACTTCAGGGCATCCTAACCTTTCGCAACGGTGGATCGGACAGCACTCGGATAGAGTTCGGCGCCTGTTCATTCGGGCTCCGACTCTATTCCAGCGCCTTGCTCGATCGCGTACCGGTTTGGGATGATCGCCTCAAGCCACACGTGGTTTGTACTTTGATTGGCCATCAGATTGTTCTTGGGCCACGGGAGCAGCAGAATTACGTCGTGACGAGGGTTTCAAGCCTACTTGCGCGAACTCCTACGCCTGGTACGTATCGCGCCGCCATTACTTGGCGCCCGGCTTACGACGCGCCGGTGCGCGTCATTCTCGCGGGGAACCTCGTCCTCCGCTGAGCGCCAATGAGTGTCTACAAGCCGCTGGCTAATGAACGTTGAAGCTGACGAACGATTTTCGGAATTGCGCGGGCTTCGCCCGCGCTTCTTATTTGGCTCGTTCGCACCTTTAGCTAGGGCGTTAGCCAGACATCCGCGCGCCGCTGAATGGCCATTCGACACGGAGGGCACATGGAAGATTCCACGTTCCGTCCACCAGCCGTCACAATCGACTGTCCGCGATGCGGTGCTGTCGCTGATTGGCATCCGCCCGCGATCAAGGCAGGAGCAACTGGCTGGCAACTCGACTACGAGTGCGGTAACACTCATCGCCTTACCGTCTTCGTTAAGCCGAAAGCCAGTCGAGATCTCGACCATGCTGGCTAACGAACGCTGGAGCTGAGGAGTTCTGCATCCCGATAGGATGGCGCCCGCCACTATCTCGATTTAGTCTCTTGGTATCGCCCCTTGGGGGCTCGCAGCTTAGCTAGGGTGTCAGATGGCAAACTCCATTCGAGGGCGCTTTGCATGCATAAGACACTCATATGGTTGTGCGCGCTGCTTCTATCGGCTCACCGCTTGCCAGCGCAAGCGCTCCCCGCCGACTCCCTCTTTGACCGTCTGATCGGCCACTGGGTGCTTCGCGGCACCATCGCCCGGCAGCAGACGACGCATGATGTCACCTTCGACTGGATGCTCGGGCGCGCGTACGTACAGATGCATGAGGTGTCGCGCGAGCGCGGGGCCAACGGTTCGCCAGCCTATGAGGCAATCGTCCTGTTCGGCCGCGATCCGCGGACGGGCGAGTATGGCTGCCTGTGGCTCGACAACACGGGCGCGACGGCGTTCGATCCAGCTGGCACTGGCCGTGGCAGCGTGACCGGCGACTCCGTACCCTTTCTTTTCCACTATACCGCCACCGATCGCTTCCACACGACCTTCGTGTACAACCGGGCGAGCGACTCCTGGCAGTGGCACATGGACAACGACAGCTCAGGCGTGCGTCGGCCTTTTGCGCGAGTGACGCTGACCCGGCGCTAGCGCGCTTCGGCGGCGTCGTGACCGTTTGCCACCTAACGAACGTTGCAGCTGACAAGCACTTTTCGGATGCGGCATCGCCGCATGGTGATAGCGTGCTTGCAGCTGAACTAGGGCGTTAGGCCGATGCACACCCCTTCGATGACACAGCCTGCGTCGATTACGTCTCGTTCGCGACCACTCCCGGCAACGGGGCGCCTTGGCATTCTCTCGGCCTATTTCACGCTTTACGCCATCGGTGGAGGCGTCGTGACGGTTGGGGCGCTCGTCGCGGCGTTGTGGCCCAGCCTCGGCTGGCAGACGATCCCCGCCAACCCGCTCCTCGCTGCCGCGGGCGGCGCACTGCTTACTGCGGGCTTCATCCGCACCGACCGACTCCTCCGGCGGCGCCAGCGCGCTGGCCTACACTTGGCTGCCTTCTGTCTCGCCGGCGCGCTCGCGTCGTCGGTCGCGGGCGGGTGGAACTGGATCGCCACGGGAATACCGCTCCTCGGGCTCGTTCTCTGCGCCAGCGTTTGGCGACACCTCGACTGAGCCCGACGTCATGCCGCGGTGACCAGCCGGGATGATGGGTAACACTGTAGTCCGGCAACATGGGTAACACTGTTGGTTACCCCGTGATGATGTAATCGCGTTCGTCGAACGTCGCCAGCAACACGCTGTTGAAGTGGATGGCCCAGATTCCGTCGTCAGTCTCTTCCAGGCCGATGTGTTGATCGACCATCGCATTGGCTAAGTACAGCAGCCTGTGCTGAAAGCGAAATGTCCCGCCGGTGGTGATCTTCTTGACGAGACAGTGGCGCGGATACTCGAGCGGCGGGAGCCGCTCGGGGTAGGGGCGCGGTGAATCGACGTAGTGTGATGCCGGCGTGTCTTGGCCGAGCCGCTCGTGCGGGCGCTCGGTGTTGTACTCCCGCTGAAAGGCATCGAAGTTCCGCTGCTGCGCGGCGCAGCTCGCCCGGACCGGTTTGATCGCTTGGCGCTTGAGCGTCCGGTGCATGCGTTCGTGGGCGCCGTTGTCCTGTGGACAGCCCGGCCGACTGCGCTGATGCACGATCCCTCAGCGCATCCACCACACGTTGAGATACGAGAGGCCGTGAATCGCCTGCGTGGCGAACGGTAAGCCATGCTCGTGAAACGCGCGCTCGAAGACCGGGCGCGCCGTGACGGTGTGCGTCGAGAGCAGGCCGCGGCACGCGAGGAGAAATCGGGTGTGTTGATCGGCGATCGTCAGCGGATAGCAATAGGTGCGATCGCCCGTGCGAAACTGGCCTTTGAAGTCGGCGGTCCACAGATCATTCGGCGCGACCGTGCTCGGCGCCGGCCAGTCGTGAATGCGGGGGTGTCGAGCCGCCAGCACCGTAAGCAACTTGCGCGCTCCCCAAAACGGGTGGGCCTCGCGGGCGGTGACGAGGAGCTCGGCCATCGCCTCGGCGATCTTGTGGGGACAATGGTGTGGCGCGCGGCTGCGATCGGTGAGGCCGCGGCGACCATCGGTGTCGTACCGCGCGAGCCACTTGTAGCCGATCCGGCGGCTGACGCCGTAGCGGGCACACCGCTCGCTCATCGTGAATCGATCGCTCAGCGCGTCGCGCACGAACTGCAGGCGTTCTTCCGTGGGTGCTGTCTCCTTCCACGGCATCCCAGACCTCGCTCATTCGAGTCCTGTGATGCAGGTTAGAGTGTTACCCATGTTCCCGGACTACTCTGTTACCTATGTACCCGGGCTGTACCCGGTCGGTCTAACGATCGTTGCACTTGACGAGCAATTTAAGATTGCTCGCTTCGCTCGCTTTTGTTTGATTTGCTCGCAAGTGAACTTGGGCGTTAGCCTGCGAACGTCTCTCTAGATTAGGCCAGTGCCGTCGTCTATCGCACATGCTGCGGTCGCGGTCATCGCGAATCCGGTCCTTGACCGCGCCGATCGGACGCGCGCTGCAGTGTGCTTGGCCGCCACCGCGGCTGTCGCGCCAGACCTCGACACCGTCGAATGGGTTTTCCACGGTGGTCGCGGTCCGCTGTCACCCGGGCATCGCGGCGTCTCCCATTCGCTAGCCGTGGCGGTCGGTGCGGCAGCGGTGATGACGATCCTCTGGCATTGGCGTCGGCCACTTCGATCCCCAGCTCGAGCGTTCAGCTACTTCGCCCTCGTTATCGCCTCGCATGGCCTGCTCGATTCTCTCGCCAGCTATGGAAGCGGGATCGCACTGCTCGCACCGTTCTCCGCGCGACGCTTCAGCACTCCCTGGTCTCTCTTCGATGGGCCACTGTCCGAAATGCTCTGTCTCTGGCTCCCGGCGCTCGTGTTCATTCGCCTAAACATCGGCGGCTTTCGAACAGGACAAGTCGCGGTCGCCGCGATTGACTCGCCCACATCTCGACCAGCAGGCTAACGAATGCTGAAGCTGACGAGCGAGCTATTGAATGGTGCTCGCTTCGCGAGCACTCTTATATGATTCCCTCGCAGCTGAGCTCAGGCGTTAGACGCCAAACGACCCACTCATCAGGGACGGCGACACCGGCGACCGGCTGGTCGCAACGCCCGTCGTCACCGCGCGGTCGCCATCCTCTCCCCCGACAACGGCCTGACTTTCCGAGCCACGGTCAGTGGACCCTGCTTCGCGACCCGGCAATCGGACAGGTATCTTCCGTGATCACCTGGAGCCGCCATGCCGACCTTCCCTGATCCTCCGATCACAGCATCGCTCGACCGCCTTGGCGGCGCCCCCGTCTTCACCGGGACACGCGTCCCCGTCCAGTCGCTCATCGACTACCTCGAGGCGGGCCACCCGCTCGATCAGTTCCTGGACGAGTTTCCAAGCGTCACACGCGAACATGCCATCGCCGTCTTGGAGATCGCCAAGCAGGCCCTGATCACTCCGGCGGCCTAGCCGCCCCGTGCGCATCCTTCTCGACGGCAACCTGCCGCGGGCCTTCGGTGCGCTCCTTCCCGGATATCGCGTTCAAACCGTCCATGGACGTCGGTAGTCGGACCGAGACGACGGCCCGCTGCTCGATGCGGCAGAACCGGAGTTTGACGCCCTGCTTACGATGGATCAGAATCTCCGCTTCCAACAGAACCTTCGCGGCCGTCGCCTGCGCATCGTCCTCATCCGTGCACCGCGCAACACCGTCCCCGTGCTCGCTCCGATTGCGCCCGCAATTCTCGACGCCCTGCTTGCCATGGCCCCGGGCGACTTCTGTGTGGTTGGCGTCTAACGAACGCTGAAGCTGACAAGGAATCTGCGGATTGCGCGCTGCTGCGCAGCGCGCTCTTATTTGACTTCCTTGCAGCTTAGCTCACGCGTTAGACGACAACACAGTTCGTATTTCCTTATGCTTGCATTCAGACTCCGCGTGCAGTGGCTTGGCGCCGCGGCGCTCATCGCGGTTGCGCCTCGTGCGAACGCTCAAGTCGCGGGAGCCCTGGGCGCGTTCATCGGCTACTATCGCCCATTTGGGAGCTTTGATCCGGCGTCTGTTTATTCCACCGACCTTCCGAATCAACCTTCAGATCTTCAGGGGCTAGCCGCCGGCGTTTCTGCCGCCATCTCTCTTACCGCACGCTTTGGGAGCGCGGCAACATTGGCGATGATACGGAGTGAGGTTCCTCAAATCACGACTCCGGGAGGGCCGCGTGGCCCGACCGGCGTTCAAATCTTGGTGGGAACCGTTGAGGGGCGCATCAATGTATTGCCGCGATCATACGCATCGCGCCTTTGGCTGGGCTTAGGCCCAGCCTTTGTCCGACATGGCGGCACCGCGTATTCGCGATATGGCTCACCCACATCGCTCGGCGCAGCCGCAAGCCTCGAAGCTGTCGTTCCGCTTAGAACCCACCTGGAGTGGGCCACTGGGGCAACAGGCATGGCGTACACGATCGACGTCCCCATGCCGCCGGAATTGCGACTCAATCCAGGTAAGCTTGAGCATGGCAATCAGCGTGACGTGGTTTTTCGCACCGGCCTCGCCTGGAGATATCGCTGAGCTGTCGTCTAACGATCGTTGAACCTGACGAGCGATTTCCGGATTGCTCGCTTCGCTCGCTTTTATTTGACTCGCTCGCAGGTTGACTCGGGCGTTAGCGTGCAACACACGTTGTTGCCCGCCGGAGTTCCTCGGTGCAGATTGCAGTATGGCCAAACGCGCCGTCGACCTCGACCAGCTCAAGCAGCTTCCGGTCACCGAGCGGCTTCAGCTTGTTGAGGACCTCTGGGATTCGATCGCCGATGAGGCGCCAGATGCCGCGTTCCCGGTCTCGCCTGAGCTCGCAGCTGAACTGACTCAGCGCCTCGCCGAGCACCGCGCTAATCCCGACGCCGCGCGACCGTGGACCGACGTGCGTGCCGAGATCCTTGCCCGCGGTCAATCCAAGCCGTAGGTCAGCATGGCCCCTGACCGCGCCGCGGTCGTCCTCTCCCAACGCGCCGCCGGTGAGGTGCAGGCGGCAGTCGCGTGGTATGATGCGCAGGGCCTAGGCTTGGGGAACGAGTTCCTTCACGCGGTCGATGGCGCCGTTACTCAGATCAGTCAGCGGCCGCACAGTTTCCCAACGATCACGGCCGACGTGCATCGAGCGCTGGTGCGCCGATTCCCCCTACGGCATCTTCTTCGCCATCGAGCCAACCTCGGTCGTCATCCTCGCCATTCTTCACACGCATCGGCACCCGCGCCGTTGGCCATCACGACCTGCACGCTAACGAACGCTGAAGCTGACAAGGGAGCTGCTGATTGCGCTCGGCTGCGCCGAGCGCTCTTATTTGATTCCCTTGCAGCTTAGCTCGGGCGTTAGGTGTCATCCAATCTCATGAGACTCATCACCTGGAATTGTAAAGGCGCCTTCGCTCGGAAACATGCTTCGATCGCATCCCTCAAGCCGGACGTCCTAGTTCTGCCTGAGGCAGCACGGATGGTCGGGCTGGAGCACGTCCTCGGCGAATCGCCTGTCAATTCCGTCGAGTGGATTGGCGACAATCCTCAGAAGGGGCTCGCCGTCGTTTCGTATGGCGAGTACTCCTTGCGGGTTCACGAGGCGTATGATCCGCGGCTGCGCTGGATCCTCCCTCTCGATATTGAGGGGCCGATCTCATTCACGTTGATCGCGGTGTGGGCGATGCCCGATCAGGAGACGGGTCGCCTTTACGCACGATGCCTGTTCGATGCGTGTGACACATACAGGACGCTGCTGGAATCGCCCCGGGTTGTCGTTGGCGGCGACTTTAACAACAATGTGCACTTCGATACGCCTCGCCACCCTCTGAAATTCGCAACCCTGCTTTCAACTCTAGAGTCGCTTGGCCTCCGGAGCCTATACCACCTTGACCGTGGCTGCGTTCACGGCGCGGAGCCGGAGCCGACGTTCTTCCTGTATCACCGAGCGGAGGAAGATCATCACATTGATTTTGTCTTTGCTAAGCCCGCGCTCACCGATCTCGGATTCTCCGTGACGATCGGCGACCACGCCACGTGGGCCAAAGCCAGCGACCACATGCCGCTGGCCTGTACTTTTGGCCCCGTCTCGCAATGACACCTAACGAACGCTGCACTTGACGGGCGATTTAAGGATTGCGCATGCTCGGCATGCGCTTTTATTTGACTCGCCCGCAAGTGAGCTCGGGCGTTAGTCACACGAACACGCTTCAATGAATCTTAGATTTCGAGTGCTAGCGGCGTCCGTCGCGTTGGTCGGTGCGAGCGGAGCCTCCGCACAGGGGCCAGCACGCCGAGATACTATCTCGAGGGCCGCGTCGATCGCGATCCGCTACGACTCTGTCGGCCAGAATCAGCTTCGGCTCGTGAGCAACAGGTACCTCTTCGCGCGTGCATATCGACCAGACACCACACGGGCTGTGGTGCTCCACGAACTTTCGCAGCAAAGTTGCTGCATCAGAGGAGAGCGCGATACCTGGGGCACCTTTACGATTGAAGCGTGGCCAGACAGCGCCAACGGACGTACGCCTTTATGGCACGCGACCGTCGACGCAGACGAGGGTGAAATCCGCGGCGATTTCTATCGCACAATTACCCGCGGATGCTGCGATTCGCCGGATCAGCTGGTTTTCTTTGACCTCCTTTCCGGAGGCCCAGCGTTCTTTGCCACCACGGGACGACAGGACGAGCAATGGAGCCGAGACCTTCCGTCGGTTCGAGATGCCGAGAGCCGACAACTTCGATTTGTTGCGTTCCAAGAGGCGAATGCCGTCCAGCCGTCACAGCGGCTCACTCTGGCGCGCGAAGCCGTTGGCGTCCTTCAGTACGGCCCGTCACGTGGGGCAAGCAGCCGAATCGCGGTCCAGCGAGCGTCAGGCGACGGGAAAGAATATTTCCTGACCGACGTTCGTTTCATTGTTGGTGGTAAGCTTCAACCAGCCGGCGAGGCAACGCTATTTCCGCTGAAGCGGGGCAAGCACTCCGGGTTTTCTGGATTCGCGATTCGTTTGCGCGTTACGTCATATGATGCGCCGATCGCGGTCGTCACGATTCCCGTCAACGGGGATTCGCCGGTACTGAGTCGAGCTACCGTGCCTCGTGGCTTTGCGCTGCACGCAATTCCTTCGCGTTGAGTTCCTCTAGCCGGTGGCTAACGAACGCTGAAGCTGACAAGGAATCTGCGGATTGCGCGCGACTGCGCCCCGCGCTCTTATTGGACTTCCTTGCAGCTTAGCTCGGGCGTTAGACCGCCACGGGATACCAACTATGGACGACTTGTACGACGCAATCGCCTCGGGTGCTGAGCTTTCGTCGGTCGCAGCCCGCGAGCTGCACGAGCGCGGCTTCGTGGTGCTACCCGGCCCGGTGGCGTCCGCCGAAATGGAGCGGGCGACCAACGTGTACGACGCCATGCTGGCGTCGGCGAGCGTTCACGACGTTCACGCTGGCAGCACAACAACCCGGGTCAACGATTTTGTCAACCGTGGCAATGAGTTCGATGCTCTCTACGTCTTTCCGCCTCTGCTCCAAGCGTGTTGTCGCACCATCGGTGGAGGTTTCAAGCTCAGCTCACTGCATGCGCGCACCCTGCGTCCGCACACTGCCGCGCAGGAGCTACATGTCGATGTAGATCGTGCTTCGGCCGATTGGCCGCTGGTCGGCTTCATTCTGATGATCGACGAATTCCGCCCCGATAACGGAGCCACGCGTTTCGTGCCGGGCACGCACCACTGGTCACACAAGCCGGAGGCGGTCATGACAGATCGCCGCGCCGACTACGACGGTCAGCTTCTCGCGACCGGCCCAGCAGGTTCGCTCATCGTATTCAACGGGTCGACGTGGCACGGGCACGCGGCTAATACGTCGGACGGACCGCGCCGCTCCCTTCAGGGTGCGTTCATCCCGCGAACGGGGCGCGCGGCGACTGACTTCTCTGGACGCATGCGATCAGAGACGCGCGAACGACTCGGCGCGGTTGCACGCTATGTGCTCTCACTTTAGCCGAGGACACGGCCTCACGACTGCGGCAGCAGCGGCGCCTCGCGCAGGCGGTCTAACGTTACGTTGCAGCAGACGGGCGAACTGAGGATGGCGCCTGCTGCCGCAGGCGCTTGTGTTTGACTCGCCCGCAGCTGAACTCTGGCGTTAGCCGGCTACACACATGTCTGAGGAGCAACGAGGCAGTCCCGTCGAGTGGATTCCATGGCATCGGGCCGTGGTAATGCAGTTGCGTCGAGACATCCGGCCGGAGAGTATGACGTTGGTCCAGAAAAGGCGGACAGGTCAGAACTAGAGTAAGTTCGCTTCGCGGTCCGCTCCACTTCCCAAGGAGAGCGAACGAGGAAGCGGTCGAAATTCGGCGAGGAGCAGATGGCGTATGCGCTCCGGCAGGTCGAACGTGGAACGGCCGTCGCCGACGTGTGTCGTCAGCTCGGCGTGAGCGAAGCCACGGTCTACGTCCGGAAGAAACAGTACGCCCACTTGGGTATGAGCGAGCTGCGGCGGCTCCGCTCTCGGGGAATGGCGCCGTAGAGATTGTCAAACCGCGTTATGATATCAAAGATGGTCGAGGCTTTGCCGATCGATTCAAAGACGAATCCGGTCGCGCTGCAGGCATTCATGGAGTCGCGCAGCACTCATGAGTGTTTTGAGATAGCCATCGAGGACTTCGGTGAGAGACCGAGCCCGTCTTGGTCCGGGACGTGGCGCCCGAACATCGGCTTCCTGGCAAGCTGCTCGACGAACAGCTCATGAATATCGTCGCAGGCGCTGCCGCTCTCTCAGGCGCGTGCAGATCGCGTTTGCAAGTAGCGGACGGGAAGGGCGAGAACCCCGCCGAGAATCGCCTCAAGGACGGTAATCCCGGAAAGCGACGCGAGAGCTGCGAGGGTTGCAGCTGTGACCAGCCCATTTGATACGCCGAGCTGGGCGGGGGTCGGATGCATGACATGAAGCGCGATCGTCACGACGATGCTGATTCCTACGAATGCGATGACGCCGGCTATCAGAGCCGCGGCGAGGGTTGCCGCAAGCCCTGTCCGTAGCCGATGCGTTGCTGGTTGACGCGTCGCGAGCCAGAACGCGGTTGCACCGGTGATCGGCGGCCAAATCATCGGCCACGAGTACACGTTGGGGAATGACGCGTGGATAGTGAACACGATCCCGCCGACGATTCCGACCCACCACACGATACTGCGAAACGAGCGCATCGAGGGGCTCCGCAAGTTGCCGTCGTCGCGTGTTGCAGATCACGGGCCAGTGAACTCGACTGCGTCAGGGCCGCCTAGAAAACGAGACCCGACATGTCCAGGGTAGCCCCGGCAGGTGCCCGAAAGTCGCGCTGCATTCTTCACAGGCGCGGATCACTTTCTCCGCATCATCACCAAGATCGAAGCTACGCCTCGCGAAGCGCTGGTTGAGTGCCAATATTGAGTACGCTGGCTCCGCGAGCGTTCTTGTATGACCCCTTTGCATCTTGGCTATGGGGTCATATGGCCACAAGGTTCCTCGGTCCGTACCGCGCTCCTTGCTGCGAATCCGCCCGCGTCTCACCCTTCGGACACCGGCACGCGGATGCCGAGGAAGCGATCGCCTTCGCCGTACTGGCCTGGGCCCGTCTTGAAGAAACGTTGAAGAAGGGCGGCGGCGTCAGGATCGCCCGCTTTGCGCAGGCGACGCCGGGCGGTGGCGAGTGTGGGTGGCTTTGACGATGGCGTAGGTGTCTCCGAGCTCGTGGCGTCAGCGAATGAAGTAAACCGCGCCGTTGTCGCTGGTGGCCAGCAGAACGGTTCCACCCGCGCCGTACGCGAGGCTTTTGGCCGTTCCAGGAATTGTCACGCTGCGAATGACGCGCGCGTTGGCGACGTCGACGAATTGAATCGTTCCGCTGGAGCTCGACGCGACCGCGAGCTGCGTTTGGTCGGCGCTGAGTACCACTGTCGTGGCGTTGGCCGGCACGCCGGGAACCATGGTGACGGTGCCGCTCACGAGATCGACGATCGCGAGGCCATCGGCCTCGGCGACGAAAGCGCGGCGGCCGTCGCTCGTTGCGGCGACGTCGTTCGGCGCAGCAGAGAGCGCGTAGCGGCGAGTGATGGCGTTCGTCGCCATGTCGGTCGCAATGAGCTCTTTTCGCGACGCCGACGCAACGTAGAGCACCGCCGGTGACGTGCTCCCGGCGAGCGCATTCGCCGAGCCTCCGATGTCGACAGTCGCGACGATTTTTCCGGCGGTCACGTCGACGGCGTCAACGATGCCCTGGTCGAGAGCGACGTAGACGTTGCTCGACGGAGATCGCGCGATGGCGTGCAGCGACGACGGCAGCTTGACGGTCGCGGTGGTCTTGCCGGTCACATACGTCCCAAGACCGGGGTCCACGATGTCGCACTCATGCGTTCGGCAAATGCTTGCCGACGCGAAGATCGTGTCGGCCAACGCGGTGACTGCGGACGCGGCGGAGAATCGCATGGGGCCGGCGAGACCGGTCAGCGCCTGGCTCGATGGCGTGACCGCTCCCTGCAACGCTCCGGAGCTACCGACGACATAGAAGATTCCGTTTTGCGCGACCACCGCCCGATCGACGATGCCGCTTGGCGCAACGCGCAACGAATCCACTCGGCTTCCCGTCACGTGACTTACCGCGATCGCCGGCGCCACCGGTATGGAGCTACCTGGCGAGGAACCGCCGCCGACAAAGGTGCGCGGGCTCTCCGCGGTAAACGCTCCTGGATTCGCGACGGTGAGCACGATGGGCGCGGTGCCGTCGCCGGGCGCGAGGGTCACGAGCAGGGACGTCGCGGTGCGCGGCGTCGTGGTGCGGTCGTTGCCGTTCACTCGCGCTACGGCGCCTTTGACGAAGCGTTGGCCGGTGATGAGCAAATACGAATAGCCGGCGCGCACCGTGTCGGGGAATACGCTCGTGATCGCGGGAACCGGACTCAGAAGCGTGAAGTGGTTGAAGCCCAGGTCCAGCGCGCCGCTTCCCGGCGGAGGATTCGACACGTTGACGCCGAGCAGACCCGGAGTGACCTGGAGCGTGTCGGGCAGCGTGAAAGTGATCTTGTCGCCGCGCGGATCGATCACCGGCGCCGCGGCCGCGACACCGTTCACCGACACGATCGCGCCCTGATCGAAGTTGTGCCCCGTCAGCGTGATGGTGATCGGCCCGGTACCGATGGTACCGCTCGACGGAGTGATCTGATTGATGACCGGCTGAAATCCGCCGGCGATGATCGTGACCGCGCCCGACTCACCGCCGCCGGGCGCGGGATTGTGAACGTCGAAAGTGAGCGTGCGTCTCGGATCGCACTCGTGGGTCAGCACCTCGAACACGAAGCCGCGCGGACCGGGCCGCTCGAGCTGAATGAGGCTGTCGTCCACAGTCACGGTGGTCGCGAGACTGAAGCCCGACCCAAACACCGACAGCCAGGTGAAATCGCACGAGCTGGAACGCCTGGCGATATGTACTGAGTCCACGTGCGGCCGCGGATACACCGTTGCGATGTGCGCTGGCGCGGATCGAACGGGCGGAGCGCTCTGCTTCTCCACCACGATGGTATGCGCGCTGGCAACCGCGAGATCAGCCGGCTGAAGATCGACGCGCAGGCTTCCCGCGTCGACGAATGTCGTCACGCGTGGCAGGCTGTCGATGAGCACGCGGTCGCTCGCGTCGAATCCGCTGCCGGCAACAACGATCGTCGCGCCGGTGTCGATTGCCGTCAGCAGCGTCTCGGGAGAGACGGACAGAATGCTGAGATCGTGCTGATCGTTTGGCGCTGCCGTTCGGCTCTCGCAGCCGGCCACCCAGGCGAGCCCAACCAGTAGCGTGACCAAATACCGGCGCATTCTCCGAATGTAATGCGCGGACCCTGAGCGTGTCAGCCCGCGCATTCGCCCTTGATCTAGTAGCCAGCGACGAACGGAATTCCTACCGCAATGCTGCCTAACGAACGCTGAAGCTGACAGCCGATTTAAGGATTGCGCATGCATCACATGCGCTCTTATGTATTCGGCTGCAGCTTAGGTCGGGCGTTAGACGACACACCGAACTTTTTGCAGAGGGACAGCTAGTGGTCCTCTTCGCACTGACCGCTCTCCAGTTCGCCTCCGTCGGCATCGCCGATACCGTCACGACAGACAGCCTGCGACGAGAGCTTTCCGGCGTCATCCAGGTCGTCGCGTTTCCTAGCGGCAAAGACACGATTCTCTCTCCAATCGTGCCGCGACAATCCTCGCCCGTCTCCCTACTCGGTGCCTTCGATCGCGCGAACCCCTACGTGCTGACCTATCTGCTTGGCAATGCCGTCGGGTTTGACCGAGCTGCGATCCTCTATTCTGCTGCGCCCATCGCGAATCGCCAGAGCGCTTTTCTAACGGCCCTCCGCACCGATCGTCGGTTTGGCACCGCACTGTTTCCGATGGTCGCGTCGTTTGCGCTAACCCGAGGAACTATCGTCAGCGGCAGCGTAGGTAGCCCGCGCGATCGACGGCCACTTGTCTTCGATTCGCTCGTCGCCTTCGCGACACGATTTATCGTCCCGGAATGGAACGCCGCTCGTCATCGCTGGATCTGGAGCCTGTGTGCAAAGTCGACGGGGCTCGTCGAGCTCCCCATCGCCCGAGACGATGCGACGGAAGCGTTCATCTATGGCGTCGTTCGGCATGCCGTTGAGACAGGGGCGCTGGCTCCGGTCACAAGCGAAGTCGATGCCCGCATTGCCGAGGCCAATCGTTCGGCCCCGCTGAAGAGCGACAAAAAGGAACAGCGCCGGATTCAACGAGAGTTGTGGCAGCGCCTCACGCAAAACAGCGCCCTTCGCCGGCTCCTCACCGAGGAAATCCGCTCGCGTGCGGCGTATGCGCCGTTTGCGGTTCCGCTCGGATCGTAACAGATCGGTCCATGTCCTCGTGCGTGTCGCCTAACGAACGCTGAAGCCGACAAGGGGTTTATTGATTTGTGAAGCCTGGCGGCTTCACGTTTGTTTGTTCCCCTTGCGGCTTAGCTGGGGCCTTAGACATCAAACACGCATCAGTGTCTCGCACGGTTCTGTTTCGTCTACTCCTCGGCGCAATGGCCTGCCGCACGCTGGCATTCTAGTGATTCGTCCTGGGGTCCGAGTCGATCAAAGGACGCTCGCAAAGGCGCTATCGTTGGTGGCGTTGTCGGCGCGGCTCCTGGAGTGATCGGCGGCTCGTTGTATCAGGTCGGCTGCGACGAAGATACGTCGAGCGCCTCGGTGACCGATAAGCGCATCGCATTGATGCTGACGAACGGCGCCGCCGCGGGCGTGATCGGCGTCGGTATCGGAGCTCTCGTTGGTCTCGCGTGGTCGACCGTTACAGGCCGATAGCGCCCGGGGTCGGCAGTGTTGAACGTCTTCGGTGTGTAGCGGAAACGCTACCCTTTCCAATTAGGTGTTCCATGCGAGCACGACCTTGGCAGCTCCTGGTGATGAGCGTGTACCTGAGTGTCGGCCGCACTCAGGCGCTTTCCGCGCAACCGTCAGCCGCAATCGCCCGACGGCCGATAGCCGCGACGGAAAGCCGGATCTCCATCGGCGGTCTCGATTCGCGTTACTCCTCGGTTCGATTGACTCGGGTGATCAGCGACTCATCGGTTGGAGGCGGAATTCCCACTGGAGTGCTCGGCGTTACGATCGGCGCTGCGGTCGGGGGCGTAGCGAGCGCCATCATCTCCAGGGGCGCGTGTGAGCAAGCCCACTGTAACAATGTCGGGCGCGACACTCTCGGCGGAATAGTGATCGGCGCTGGGCTCGGCCTTCTGATCGAGCTTGCGATTCGGTATTCGCCGTTTCGACGATGAAGCGCGATGCTCAGAATTCCGCGAGACTCATCGCACCGCAACGTGAACGGATCCGCACCGATCGCCAATCGTGCATCGCGCATGCGGTCGGCACCCCCAGGTCGATCTGTGCACGGCGATACAAATCGCCGTCCACAGATCCGCCCGGCCCGAGAAGCTTCTTCTACGCTGCCGGAGTGGTTGCCGACCCACTCGCACCGGAAACTGCCGGCGACGCTGCCGCCGCCGGACCAGCCACAAACGTCCCCACCGGCCCCGTCTTCCTCGGCACCCGCTTCGCGCTCCTCCACTCCGCGAGCAGCGCATCATTCGACCCGAGCCTCGGCACCACGATCGCATCGATCAACCTGATCATGCTCCGCCCGCGCTTTTCTTCCGCGGCCAGCCCCGCGGTTGCGCCACTCCGCTTGCCGGCATGCTGCTTCCGCCCATCGATCGACTGCGAGACCGCGCTAGCTGCCGCCCGCAACGACGCGACGAAAGCATCCGGCATCCCGACATCCGTGAACACCGCCTCGTGCGCCAACGCGGCGTCCGCCATCGCCGCGGCCGCGGCGACGAGCTGCGTCGACGTGGCGTTGGCTGCCGGCATCGTGAGCGCTCTGAACTCCGGCACATCGCGCAACTTCTGCTTCGCGACCTCGGCGATCGGCCGCATGTGGTTGGTCCGCAGCGCCGCGCGCAAGACGCGCTGCCGAGCGGTCTCGCCGCGGCTTCCTCTCGTGCTCGTCTCCTGATCCGCCGCGAAGGCGGTGAGTCGGGTGACGACGTCGTCCAGACTGCGACGCGACGACGCGATCGTCGGACCGACGATCCCGGCATTCGTGTCCAGGAACACCTGCACCTGGCGCAAGGTGTCTACAACGTGCGACTGGCGATTGCGCATAAACTCTCCGTTCACAACGTGTGAGTGGGCGCCAATGACAGCGACGCCGGCTCGGGCGTCCTGCGAGCCGGCGAAAAAAGTGTCGGTGTGGTCGTCATGAATCGCGGACGCGCCGGCGTCCGAATCGGGGTGGGGCAGGGGACTGCTGATCGACCCGCTTCGTGTCGCGCGCTTCGAGCTACGATCGGCGACGTGCTCGGGCTGCGTATCGGCGAGCGCGATCGGCCCGGACGAATCAACGGCGGCGTGCGCGCAATCGACCACGCGCGAGACGATGCCTCGGCGTCGCGAATCGATCGGAGTGACACCCGCCGCAACGTGCGTGCACTCGCCGCGGCGGGATCAGCCGAGGCGCGCCTTCCACGGACCTACCGGCGACGTCCGAGGAACACGTGTCGATGCGAGTGAAACGGCCGACAATCCCGTCGGCGCGATTGCATCGGTTCCGAACGGTCGCTCCGCATCAGCGTCAGCCCGCTGATGTCGCAGAACGCCTCGTCGCTGACGCGTGCGCACCGAGAGGTCTGTTGAGCGATTGAGATGTCTGTCGCGTCGGGCGCTCGACCCGGCCGGCAGATCTACCGCTAGCCCGGATCTGGTCTGCCACAGGACGGCGCGATCCTCGCAGGCGCCGGCACCGCTCCCAATTGGCTAGACGGTCGCCACAGCCTCCACCGCGCGCCCGTCGGGCTTTCCGGCTGGCGCACGGGTTTCGTGGGATCAAATCGCAGTTTCCGCGGCGGCGCGCCCGATTTAGGCGACGACAGAACCGATATGAGAGAACACACTCCTCAGATCGGTGACGCCGCCCAATTGGGCCCGCGTAGACATGACGCGTCGTCGGGACCGAACCGCGATGCAACAGGCCCCTATTAGGTAAGACAAATCGAACAGGTCGAAAATCAAGAGGAAATATTTTCCCGTTTGTTCCGCTGACACCGCGAGGCGGGAAATCGCGGCTCGCCGTCGCTGCAGTCTCGTCATGCAACGCCTTTCGTCCGCTAGGCTGTTGCGACGGCGTCGGCTACTACCCACTCGACATCACCATCCG
This sequence comes from Gemmatimonadota bacterium, assembly GCA_028287235.1. GTDB lineage: Bacteria > Gemmatimonadota > Gemmatimonadetes > Gemmatimonadales > Gemmatimonadaceae > JAQBQB01. Next base: position 20,303 of record JAQBQB010000008.1, read on the forward strand.
CAATCCAGCCGGCGATTCCATCGCCCTCGGCGCAACGGTGACGCTGGACGACGGCTCGTATCACGAGGTCGATGGGACCATCTACAATCCGCTCGAGATCCCGGTCGCGAGCGATCGCGGCGGCCGCATCTCCACCATCCACGTCACCAAGCCGTTCTACACTGACGCAGTGACTCACGCGCGCGCGTCTGACGGTGGCTGTGTGGCGAATTCGGTCACCGACACGGTGAAGATCGTACTGACTCCCGCTCCGGGTACGCCCGCCGTGCGATCGATCCATTTGCTGCCGCCGCACGTCCTGCTCGATCGCGAATCCGTCCTTGTCGGCGTCGGCCACTGTCGATGTTCAGGGACATCCTACGACGACGGGCGACCCGCTGTGCGCGCAGCGAGCGCCGGGGAGTCGGGCACATACTGCTAGTCGACGAACGATGCTCCCGCGACGACTTGTGTCCAAGCGCAGGGTGATTGAAACCGCGTTTGCAGAGTTCTGTTCGCCGAAATGTGTCTGACACCGGCGCTGCTCGGCGCACGGACGAATACCGCCACCGTCACGGTTCTAGCCGCACGAACGCGAGTTGCCGAGAAGCCCAGCATACGCGTAACAGACCAATTGCGTCGACGATAGTAACCGGCTACCAATTATGAGAACAGTCTCATAATAGAAAACTGGACACGACGACCGCAGGTCGATAGCATTTCCCACCGTCGTGTCCATCCGAACTGAGGGAATGGAAGTGAGAACGCTCAATCGTTCCGGACGAACCAGAAAGCGGCAAGAACAGAGCGTTCGTGCCCCTGGGCCAATCGTCTCGGACTGCCTGGCGTGTCCCGCGGCGTCTTGGCCGAACGAAATTACTGCTCGTTGTCGCCTGAGCGCCCGTGCAGGAATCACGATAATTACGGCCGTGCTGGCCTTCACAACCGCCTGCTACCGCGCGCCTATATCGACCTGCGCGAGCCCACGCACGGCTCCGATGCGTCTAGACGCCGGTACATCTGTAACTCGCAACGTTGACTCACAAAACGAGCGAAATCGAACTGGAGTCCTCCTCGACAGCGGCGGCGTCTACAGACTCGTTGGCGCGGGAGTGTGGAAAGATGGAAACAGGATTGATTGGAATTCACCGAAGGGGTATCCGCTCAGCGCGGTGCCATTGGCCGGGCGCTGGGTTATGTGGATGGTTCAGCCACTCCGACGAGCAAGGCATGCGCCTTGGTTTGCCTTGGTCGGTGAGCTCAGCAGTCGTCCACGAGACTTCTTCGTGATCGGAGATCTTCTACCAGAGTTCCGACCGACGGCGAATGGAGAGCTAGTTGCCTTCGCCAACGACGTAAAGCACTTCAATTTCAACAATCAGGGCTGTGTTACGCTCACGATTGATCGACTTCGCTAGTCATGCGCGCCTCTCCCGCGCGATATGCCCAAGTCGGCCGGGAGCCGTCGGCCAGGATCGCGATAGCGGTGAGCGGAGAAAGTGTGCCGCTAACATCAGCAACACCCCGGGAGGCAACACATGTCAGTTCGCCGTCTGCTGTCGTGGAGCGTGCTCGCATTAGCTCTGGTATTGGCCGAATCGTGCTTGGCCAAACTGTCGCAGAGTAGCTATGTGCGAGTGTCGGTTCGTGGTTCTGGGCCACTCATGGTCGACGGCGCGGTGACGGCGTTGATTCCGCCCGATTCGATGACCGATCTAAACCCCGGTTCGCATCGATTCACCATCGCCGCAACGGACCAATTCCTGCGCCTCGACACGATGATTGCTTTGAGGCCGAACAACCCATCGCGACCGGACACGATTGTTCTATTGCAGGCAAAGCGGCCGTGAATCCGTCTCTCACTCGGCAGAACGGCCGTCGCATCGCTCAGGGTGCCGGGCTGATTGGTTCCCTCTTCTTGTCGGGCTGCAGCCCAGTGCGCCGTGCCGTGGCCTCGGGATTCGCCTATCCGTTCACGCATTGCGAAATGGGCGCGTCGGTCGATTGCGCTCACTATCCCGATACCCCGGGCATGAAACGAATCGACACGACATTGGGGTATCGCTTTCGGAACACGCCGGCGTCCAGCACAAATAGCGACAGCTTGTTCGTAATACTCGTGCTCTCGGGCGGGGGCACGCGGTCGGCCGCGTTCTCGTACGGAGTTTTGGAGGAGTTGAAGAGGACCGTCATTCCTGGAACGACTCGCACACTGCTCGACGAAGTAGATGTCATCTCGTCCGTTTCTGGAGGGAGCTTTCCCGCCGCATTCTTGGCGTTGAACGGACCGAATAAACTGGAAGACTTCAGGTCTCAATTTCTCAATTGGGACGCTCAATCGGAGCTTTGGCATTCAGTGCTCTGGCAAAGCACTCGCAATCGGTTAGCATCGCAATATTTCAGTCGAATCGACGTGGCGATCGAAAAGTGGAATGAGCATTTATTTCACGGAGCCACGTTCGATGTGTTGCTCGGGCGCCGACCCTTCTTGATGCTGAACGCGACGGATATCGCCAAGGGATCCGTCTTTCCTTTCGTTCAAGACCATGTGGATCCGCTATGCATCGACCTGTCGCGGTTCGAGGTTGCTCGCGCCGTCGGTGCATCAGGAGCATTTCCGCCGCTGCTGAATCCGATGACTCTTCAGAACCATGCGACTAGTTGCCCGTACATTCCGCCAGAGTGGGTCGTACGAACGCTGCGAGAAGATGAACAGACGACTGGCTCTGACTATCGCGCTGCGGAAGACTTGGTCTCGTATACCAACAGCGCCACACGGCCTTACGTCCATCTGACCGACGGCGGAATCGGGGACAATATCGGTGCCCGCAACATTTCACGAATGCTTCGGTCAAAATACTCTGAAGTGCCCTTGACCGAAATGATTCGTCGAGGCGCCGTAAAACGGGTCGTCGTGATCGTCGTAAACGCCGCAACGGAGAGCGAGGACGTGATTGACAAGCGGCCATATGCTCCCGGCATGTTGTCAACGATATTCGGCGCGATCGGCGCTCCGATGGACAACTACTCGCGCGCATCAATCCTTGATCTTTGGGACGCTGTCGCCGAGAGAGAGAACAAGGAAGAAGCGATTGCTCACTGCCCGTTCCTCGAGTGCCACTCATACTACACGATCGGTTTGTCGTTTGCCGCCATTCGCGACGCGGATGAACGAACGTACTTCCAGCGTCTTCCGACCTCGTATGCATTGAGCTCGGACCGAGTTGATGCCCTGGTAAACAAGGGTGAGACTCTGTTGCGCACTAACGTCGAGTTCAATCGCCTACTGTGCGATATGGGCACAACGACTTGGGCGAGTCGCCAGTCAGATGCGAACTGCGCAAGAAATGCCAAGGCGGGGACCCTGTACGTTCGTCCTTAGGCGGTGAGCCAGGCTGTGGAGGCGTATGCAAAGCCGTCACCGACACGGTGAAGATCGTTCTGACGCCCGCTCCGGGCGCGCCCGAGGTGCGGTCGCTTCATCTGCTACGGCCCCACGTCCTGCTCGATTGCGCCCTACACCTCGGTCGTCTCGTTCGAACCGTATGTGGGCGCCGCGCCCGGCATCTCGCGCGCCGTGTCATGGCGGATCGCCGGCGATACCGCCTCCGTCGATTTCGATCCGGCAATTGGAAAGGTTTCATACAGATGCCGAGCGGCCAGCGGCTTCGTCACTATGGCTGCCGTGTCGGTGGCGGATCCGTCCGTATCGGCGTTGGCCACTGTCGATGTTCAGGGACATTCTGCGACGACGTCCGATCCGCTGTGCGCGTAGGGAGAATGGCCGCCGCACCGAAATGATGCCAGCGCCCCCGCGCTCCTCCACCATACTCGGCGCATGTTCGGTTGCGATCCGATTCGCCGAGGGAGTACCATATGGCCATGCCCGCGAGTGGAGCTCACTGGACGGTCGAGATGCTCGACGCGTTGCCCGACGACGGCAACCGGTACGAGATCCTGGACGGCGAGCTGTTCGTGACGCCGTCACCGTCCGATGTACACCAGTTCGTCGTCGGCGCGCTGTTGGCACGGTTGCGCGCGTACATGCGGGCCGGCAACGTCGGTCGCGCACTCAACTCTCCATCGGACGTCCGCGGCGAGGACAGGAAACGGAATCGCGTTCAGCCGGACGTCTTCGTCATTCGACTGATCGACGGAAAGCGGCCAACGTATCCCTTCGACCTCGCGGACGTGCTCCTCGCGGTCGAGGTCAAGTCTCCGTCGACGGCGATTTACGATTCTCAAACGAAGCGTCGGCTTTACCTAGGCGCCGGCATCCCGGAATACTGGATCGTTGACCCCGAGGCGCAAACGATCGCGCGGTGGCGCAGTGCGACCGATCCGGGCGAACTGCTCACTGACGCCATCGAGTGGCACCCGGTGGGAATGCCCTCGGCGTTCACCATGGAGCTTTCGGAGTTCTTCGACGACGCGCTCGGCTGAGGAACGGGTGAACCGAAGTGGCCGACCGCGTCAGCGGAGTGGCGTCAGCACGATCGGGGCTCGAACGCCCGTTACACTGTTGTAGCCAAGCGCCACAATCTGGCCTGCATCGTTCATCGCGACCGCACGCACCAGGTGCCATGACTTGTCGCTGATCTGCAGGTCAATCGAATACGCGCCGCTGGTCGTCACCACCGTCGTAGGGGTCAGATACGACCGTGACGCGGTCAACGAAAGCGTGGAGGTCGTTACCTGCGGTCCCGCCAGCGGCAGAAGGGACGTGCCGGCCGTGTCGGCATACGGCGGGACGACATAATCGGCCGGCACCATCTCCGGCCACACGGCGTTCGCCTGCGTCACGGTGCAGCACGTTTCACGCGTCTCGAACTGCGTAACGATGTGCGTGCTGAATGGGCGGCCGAAGTCCCAGTCGGCGATCCACAAATCGCCGGCGTCATTCAGCGAGATGACCGCGGAGCCCGCGGCGGTTGAATACTGCCCGTCGGGATACGTGACGCCGCAATTGGTGTGGGCAAACGACGCGTAGTGGCAATCGGTGGCGAGGCCTTGGTAACTCAAACGAAACGCTTCCGCGGTTTGCGTCTTGATCACCTTGGCCGCCCGCCAAAAGACGATGGTGCCGAGCAGGTTGCTGCTCGTGTCCGTGACAACGGTGCCGTCGTTGCTGATGCCAACCGGAATGGGATGGCCGCCCGGCACTTCGGCGATCGGTCCGCCGGCATACCACACGAGCCCTTGATCGGCCGATGGGGAGCCGCTGGCCTTCGCATATCCTGCGACATCGCCGGAATTGTTGATGCCGATACCGACTGTGGAAGCGCCGCCGTATGTGCCGAGATCCTTGAAGGTCCCGGCGCTCCAGGCGAACGCGTGCGTCTCGCCGTTGGAGAAGGTCATCGTACCCGCCACGCGTCCGTCGCTGCTTACCCCCGCAGGCGACAGCGACGCACCCGCAGCGTTCGCGGGGCTAATCGCGACCACGCTATAACTCGGTGCCGGCGTTCGCGCGAACACGTTGAAGAGAATCCGCGTGGTGTCGCGAAACAGCGTGCCCTTGTAGGTCGCTTCGACGACGGGCCGCACGGTGTCGATGCCCACGAACGACGATGGCGCGACGTAGCGGACCAGCGTGTCCGATGCCGCGGTGGTTGTTCCGCGCGACGCGCCGACGTATCCGACAATCCGCGCCGACGCCCAGCGCCGGGGTGCGGCGGCGGACGCGCTCAGCAGTGTGCGCACGACGCGAGTCTCGCCCGCGGCCGCGGCAACGCTGTCGCGCACCGTCACCGTGGGGTGGACGACGGAAAAGACCATGATCACGGTGTCATGACCGCCGTCGGGCTTGCGAACGAGCGCCCAAACTTCGTCCGCTCCCGTACACCCTGATGGCGCGACGTATCGCAGCACGTTTGCGTCGATCACCGATGCGCTGCCGAGGTAGGGTTGCAGCACGCCCTCGAACGTATCGTGGTTGTAGCTGAACGGAACGGGGACGCCCGTATCGACGGTGTCGCCGAACGCTACCGGGACGTTCGCGACCGCCTGGCGGCCGAAGTTCCACGGATAGACCCGCCGCACGCTATCGACGCGCGGAACGCACGTGCGACTCGGCGCCGCTTTCGAGACGGACGAATCCGCATGGCCGACTGCTGTGGGCTCATTGGAACAGGCCGCGGGTGCGGCAGCGAGCGCGACAATCAGCGGCATGGCAAGCGCGACCGCGTGGCGACCTAACGTACGTGTCCTACGCATCTCTACGACTTCTCTCGACTCTGACAATGTTACAGCGGATGTGTATATACGAAAGCTAATCAACCGCATTCCCGGCCGCGATGTCGGCGACCGTCACTCGCGAAAGTGGGGCGCGCGCCGTCGCGTCACGGTCGTCATTCGAGAAGGGCACGACAAGGAGGCCAGAGCGGAGCACTTCGTCGATGAGCGCGCAACGGAGATCGCGAGCGTCATTCACAGCGGAATCGGCGTCGAAGTGCGTTCGGCGCCGCGGCCGGTGCGCCGTCGCCCACGAGCGTGCGGCGCCAAACTCGCCACTAACCACCTGTTCCGGACACCCCGCAAAAGCCGTACATTCCCCGCCGTGTCCGACCTCCAGTCCTCCCTCCAGGCCACCCTCTCCGGGGCCTACACTCTCGAGCGCGAACTTGGCGGCGGCGGCATGTCGCGCGTCTTCGTCGCCGACGAGACCCGCCTCGGTCGGAAAGTCGTCGTCAAGGTCCTCTCCCCCGAGCTAGCCGCCGGCATCAGCGCCGAGCGCTTCGAGCGCGAGATCCGCATGGCGGCGTCGCTCCAGCAGGCCAACATCGTTCCGGTCCTCACCACCGGCGAGAGCAACGGCCTGCCGTACTACACCATGCCGTTCGTCGAAGGCGAGAGCCTCCGCGCACGCCTGGGCAAGTCGGGCGCGCTGCCGCTCGCCGAGGCCGTCGCCGTGCTGCGCGACGTCGCGCGCGCGCTCGCCTACGCGCACGATCGCGGCATCGTCCATCGGGACATCAAGCCCGACAACGTGCTCCTCTCCGGCGGCGCGGCGGTGGTGACGGACTTCGGCATCGCCAAGGCGCTGTCCGACGCGCGCACGAGCGTGCCGGGCGGAACGCTCACGCAGCTCGGCACTTCCATCGGCACGCCGGCGTACATCTCGCCCGAGCAGGCGGCGGGCGATCCGAACGTCGATCACCGCGCCGACATCTACTCGTTCGGCTGCATGGGGTACGAGCTGCTCACGGGCCGTCCGCCCTTCGCCGACCGCACGCCGCAGCGCCTCATGGCCGCGCACATGTCGGAGACGCCGCGCCCCATCGTCGAGCTGCGCCCCGATTTGCCCGAGTCGATCTCCAGCATGGTGATGCGCTGCCTCGAGAAGGAGCCGTCCGCGAGACCGCAGTCGGCGGCGGAAATCGTGGCGGCGCTCGACGCCACGCCGGTGAGCGGGGCGTCGCACCCGGCCATGGCCGGGGTGCTGCTCGGCGGACGCGGCATGCTGCGCCGCGCGCTCGGCGTGTATGCCGCGTCGTTCGTCGCGGTGGCGGTGCTCGCGAAGGCGGCGATCGTCGGCGTGGGACTGCCGGATTGGGTCTTCCCGGGCGCGCTGATCGTCATGGCGCTCGGGCTGCCGGTCATTCTGTTCACGGCGTACACCCAGTACGTCGCGCGGCGAGCCGCGACGGCCACGCCGACGTATACGCCGGGCGGTGGAACTGCGCAGACGACACACGGCACCATGGCGGCGATCGCGATCAAGGCGAGCCCGCACATGTCGTGGCGTCGCGCGATGTTCGGCGGCCTGTACGCCGTGGGCGGCTTCGCGCTCGTGATCGGTGCGTTCATGCTCCTGCGGGCGTTCGGCGTCGGGCCGGCGGGGTCGCTCCTCGCGTCGGGACGATTCTCGACGAAGGCCCCCGTGCTCATCGCCGACTTCGTGACGACCAACACCGACTCCTCGCTCGGCACCGTGGTGAGCGACGCGGTGCGCGCGGGTCTGGGGCAGTCGTCCGTCATCTCGCTCGTGAGGACGGCCGACGTGGCGGCGACGCTGCGGCTCATGCGACGCCCCCCCACGAGCCGGCTCGATCTGCCGCTGGCGCGCGAGGTGGCGCAGCGCAACGGCGTGCAGGCGATCGTGGACGGCAAGGTCACGGGCGTGCCGGGCGGGTACATCATTGCGCTGCGACTGGTGAACGCCGATTCCGGCACCGAGCTGGCGTCCTTTCGCGAGACCGGCGACGGACCGCGCGGATTGATCGACGCGTCGGACAAGCTCGCGCGTGCGCTGCGCGGCAAGATCGGCGAGTCGCTGCGCGAGGTGCAGTCCACGCCGCCGCTGGCGCAGGTCACGACGTCGTCGCTCGAGGCATTGCGTGCGTACAGTCTCGGGAGTCGCGCCAACAACGCGGAGAACGATCCCTTGAAGGCGGTGCGCTACTGGCGCGAGGCCACGCGGCTCGACACCTCGTTCGCCACGGCGTGGGTCGGCCTCGCGGTCGGGATGGGCAACGCCGAGATGCCGCAGGCGGGGATCGATTCGGCGCTGGAGCACGGCTACCGGGATCGCGACCGGCTCGCCGAGGCGGAACGTCAGCGCGTGGTCGCCGTGTACGCGGCGAGCGGGCCGCATCGCGATCGCACCAGGTCGGCGGCGCTCTTCGCCGACATGGCCCGCACCGGGGCGCGGCGCGGGAGCGCGCTCGTGAACGCCGGCGAGGCGATGCGGAGCTGGCGCGACTTCGCCGCCGCGGAATCGCTCAACCTCGCCGCGGTCCAGCTCGACTCCTTGAACGCCGTGGCGCTCCTGAACGTGGTGCAGCTCGAGCTCGATCGCGGCCGTCCCGACTCGGCCGCGAAAACGCTCGCGGTGATCCGGCGGCGGATGCCTGACGATCGTGCCATCGGTGTGATGGAGAGCTGGATTGCGTACGGGAAAGGCGACATGCGGCGGGTGCAGCAATTGACCGACAGTCTGACCGATCCCGCGTACCGCCAGCGGCAGAAGAGTGTCGCCGCCAGTCTCGCCGCGGTCCACGGCCAGCTCGCGCAGGCGGGCCGCTTCATTCAGGAAGCAAGTCGCGCCGACAGCGCCCATCCGCAGCGATACCTGCGCGACTCGCTGGCGCTGGCCGCGGCGGATGCCTGGTTCCACGGGCCCAACGAGCGCGACGCCGCTCGCCTCGACGCCGCGCTCGCCCGCTATCCCATGCGCAACATCGCGATGGTCGACCGGCCGTACTTCGACGCCATCACCGGCTACGCCCGCGCCGGCAAGGTGGATCGCGCGCGCTCCGTGCTGGCCGCCTACCGCGCCGATGTGACGGATACGGCCACGTTGCGCCTGCAGGCGGCCGAGCTGCACAACGCGCTCGGCGAGATCGCGCTCGCGGCCAACGATCCGCGTACGGCGCTCGCCGAGTTCCGGCGCGGCGATGTGGGCTACGACGGCAAGCCGGCCGCTGAATGCGCGGCCTGCACCGACTTCAAACTCGCGCGCGCCTTCGATGCCGCGGCGATGCCCGATTCGGCGATCGCCGCCTATGAGCGTTTCATCAACACGCCGTACTGGAACCGGCTGGCGGAAGCCGATGCGCTCGGCCTGGCGGGCTCGCACAAGCGGCTGGGCGAGCTGTACGAGGCCAAGGGTGACGCGACGCGTGCCATCCCGCACTACGAGAAGTTCGTGGAGCTATGGAAGAACGCGGACCCCGAGCTCCAGACGCACGTGGCCGACGTGAAGCGGCGGCTGACGCGCCTCATGGCAAGCGAAAAACGCTGACGGCGGCGCTGTTCCGCCTGTCCGCCCCACGCCGTACATTCCTGCCGTGTCCGACCTCCAGTCCTCCCTCCAGGCCACCCTCTCCGGGGCCTACACCATCGAGCGCGAACTTGGCGGCGGCGGCATGTCGCGCGTCTTCGTCGCCGACGAGACCCGGCTGGGGCGCAAGGTCGTGGTCAAAGTCCTCTCCCCGGAGCTGGCCGCCGGCATCAGCGCCGAGCGCTTCGAGCGCGAGATCCGCACGGCGGCGTCGCTCCAGCAGGCGAACATCGTCCCCGTGCTCGCCACCGGCGACACGAATGGTCTGCCCTACTATACGATGCCGTTCGTCGAGGGCGAGTCGCTCCGCCGGCGATTGGCCGAGTCGCCGCCGCTCTCCGTCTCCGACACGATCCGCATTTTGGGCGACGTCGCGCGCGCGCTCCAGTACGCGCACGAGCGGGGCATCGTCCACCGCGACATCAAGCCCGACAACGTCCTCCTGTCCGGCGGCACCGCGGTCGTCACCGACTTCGGGATTGCCAAGGCGCTGAGCGCGTCGCGCACGGAATCGAAGGGCGAGACGCTCACGCAGCTCGGCACGTCCATCGGCACGCCGGCCTACATGGCACCGGAGCAGGCCGCGGGCGATCCCGACGTCGATCATCGCGCCGACATCTACGCGTTCGGATGCATGGCGTTCGAGATCCTCGCCGGCACGCCGCCGTTCCACGGCCGCACGCCCGCGCGCGTGCTCGGCGCGCACATGGGTGAGGCGCCGCCGAACATCGCCGAGCTCCGTCCCGACGCGCCGGAGGCGTTGAGCGATCTCATAATGCGGTGTCTGGCCAAGAGTCCGGACGAACGGCCGCAGAGCGCGGCCGAGATGATCACGGTGCTCAACGCCACGACGAGCGGGGGCGGCATGCAGGCCATGCCGCCGGTGCTGCTGCACGGCCCCAAGGCGTTCCGGCGCGCGCTCGGCTTCTACGTCGTCGCGGTGCTCGGCGTGGCGGCGGTGGCCAAGGCGGCGACGCTCACCATCGGGTTGCCCGAGTGGGTGCTGCCCGGCGCGCTCATCGTCATGGCGCTCGGCCTGCCGGTGATCCTGTTCACCGGTTACGTGCAGTCGGTCACGCGGCGCGCGCTCATGGCGACGCCCGCGCTCACGCCCGGCGGTGGACACGAGCCGCACGGCACCATGGCCACGCTCGCGCTCAAGGCGAGCCCCCACGTGTCGTGGAAGCGGACGACGCGCGGCGGCATGTACGCCGTTGGCGGGTTCGTCGCGCTGATCATCGCGTTCATGGTCATGCGCGCCCTCGGCATCGGCCCCGTGGGGTCGCTGTTCGCCGCGGGCAAGCTCAGTCGGCGCGACGTGGTGCTCGTGTCCGACTTCGGCGTGAGCCGCGCGGACTCGAGCGTCGGGAGCGTCGTGGCCGAGGGCGTGCGCGCGAATCTGTCCGAGTCGCGGTCGATCACACTGTTCAACCCGGCGAACATCGCCGCGGCGCTGCGGCGCATGCAGGTCGCGCCCACGGCGCGGCTCGATCTCGCGCTCGCTCGGCAGCTCGCTGCGCGCGAAGGGGTGAAGGCGATCGTGACGGGCGACGTCACTGGCCTTGGCAACGGATTCGTCATCGCGGTCAAGCTGATCACGGTCGACTCCGGCACCGTGCTCGCCTCCTATCAAACGACGGTGGACGGACCGAGCATGCTGGTCGCCGGCGTGGACGAGGTGACGCGAAAGCTGCGCGGAAAGATCGGCGAGTCGCTCAAGAGCGTGGCGGCGAGCCCGCCGCTCGAGCAGGTGACGACGTCGAGCTACGAGGCGCTCCGCGCGTATACCGAAGGCGTGCACGCGTTCGACGTCGACCACGACTTCTCCAAGGCGATCGTCTTGCTCCGCCGCGCGGTCACGTTGGACACCGGCTTCGCGACGGCGTGGCGCAAGCTCGGCACGGCGGAGAACAATTCGTTCTATCCGGCATCGGTCGCGGATTCAGCGGTCACCAAGGCCTATCAGCTGCGGGCGCGGCTGTCGGAAAAGGAGCGGTATCTCGCCGAGGGATATTATTTCCATCGGGGCGCGGGACACGACGCGAAGCGCGCGATCGCGGCGTACCAGACGCTGATCGATCGCGGGGACACGGCATACGCCTCCAACAATCTCGGGGTCATGTACACCGCCATGCGCGAGTGGGCGAAGGCCGACTCGTTCTACCGCATGTCGTTTCGGGTCAGTCCCGACAATGTGATTCCGCTTCCGAATCTGCTGAACGTCTCGCTGACTCAGGGAAAGCGCGCCGCGGTCGATTCGCTGTTGTCCGTCGAGGAAAAGCGCATGCCGAACAGCTCGGCGTACGCGTATCACCTGGTCATCATCCCGTACGATCAGCATCGGTACGACCGTACCGAGCAAGTCCTCGACAGCGTGCACTCGTCGGCGCGCTCCCCTGACTCGCGGACGATGGCGTCGTTCATGTCGTCTCAGGTACTCGCGGTGCGTGGCCGGCTCGCCGAATCGGAGCGCCGCTACCGGCAGGGCGCGGCCGAATCGGCGCAGTCGGGTCCCGCGGCGCCGGCGCTGACCGATACGATCAACGTCGCCGTGTACGATGCGGTGTTCCGCGGCCAGTCTCCGCGCGCGGTGGCGCGCATCGACGCCGCCTTGAGCGCGCAGCCGCTCGCGCGCATCGCCGAGCGCGACCGGCCGTACGGGCTGCTCGCGCGGACGTACGCTCTCGCGGGGCGGCCCGACAAGGCGCGCGCGGTTCTCGCGCAGTTCGCCGCCATCAAGGACACCGCGCTCTATCGCAGCGCGCAGCCGCAGGTGCACATGGCGCTCGGCGAAATTGCCCTGGCGGAGAAGCGCTACCGGGAAGCCGTCGCCGAGTTCCGGCGCGCCGACGTTGCCGACGGTAGCGCGGCGAACGAAGATCCGATCACTGTGCACTTCAACGTCGGCCGTGCGTTCGACTTGGCGAACGAGCCCGATTCGGCGATCGCCGAGCTCGAGGCGTTCACGGACAACCACTGGTACAGCCGCATCGACGACGATGCCAACGCGCTCGCCGGTGTACACAAGCGGCTCGGCGAGCTGTACGACGCGAAGGGGGATCGCGAGCGGGCGATCTCGCATCTGTCCACGTTCGTGGAATTGTGGAAGAACGCGGATCCAGAGCTGCAGCCGGCCGTCGCGGACGCGAAGCGGCGGATCAAGGCGTTGTCGGCGGGAGTGAGGCGGTAACGGAAAAACCCGTTACCGCTCCAGCTTGAACCCCGCGGAAATACCAGCCCTCGAAGTGCGACGGTCGGTCCCAGATCGAGTCGAGCTTGAACTTTCCCGTCAGCGCGTTCACCCGGAGCGCCATGGTCGGTCGAGCTGCTCGACGGCGCGCTCGGCTAGCGAAGCGCGGACGCTGCTAGAAGCGCAGACCGAGCCCCGCCTGCAGTCTCACGAGATCGATGGCCTGGTCGCCCGGAATCGCCGACGTCTTGGCGAGTATCCGCCCGTACCGCGCACTGAGATCTCCGAACAACCGCGACGACAATGGTATCGTGGCGCCGGCGCCCGCGGTCACCATCGGCTTCGTGACGGAACCATCGAGATCGTTGCCGAGCTGCACGGTCGCTCCTCCGGGCGGTGCCGTTCGCGCCGCTGAGAAGGTTGTTTCGGTGCGCACGCGTGCCGCGCCGAATCCCCCGAGCACGTATGGCTCGACTCGCGAGTCGAGCGGCACGCGCAGACGGATGCCGGCGTCAGCGTAGGCGATGTGGTTCTCAGCCGCACCGGTCATGCCGATGACGTTCGCGATCTGCTTGACGTGCGCGTCGAGCCCCGCCGTCGACGCGTTCCACACTTTTCCGCCTTCAATGAAGATCGCGACGCGGCTCGTGATGCGAAGATCGCCCTCTCCTCCGAGAAAGCCCGACGTTTCATGGCCGGTCGACGCGCCGCCGACGATCGCGGCGGAGGCGCGCGGCCCTGTGAGCGCGAGCTGCGCGTGAGCGGTGATCGGCAGTGCCGCGACGCTCAATGCCGCGACGAGCCTGACGCATCGATTCATTGGGTACGGCATTAGCGGGTCACCACGATGCCCTTGGGTGAAGTTCCGGCACTCACTGTGTTCACGAGCGTGGGCGCGCCGGTCGATTGGTCGATGCTGAAGATCGAGATGGTGCCGCCCCCGTTGACGACGTACACGAACTTGCCCTGCGGATCGACCGCCACCTCCGACGGAGCGACGCTGACCGCGGTACTGCTGATCGCGGTCAGGGCGCCGGTCGTCTGATTGATGCTGTACGCCCACAAGAAGCCGCTGTTGCTACCGTCGAGCGCATAGACGAATCGTCCGGTGGGATCGGCCGTGACCGCGGTCATGCTCCCACTGCCGGCGACCGAGGCGCCCGAGAGGAGAGTCCCGTTCGAGTTGATCGTATATGTCCTCACGGTGTGGCCAGCGAACGTAGTCGCGTAGACGAACCGCCCGGTCGGATCGGCCGCCACGCCGAACGCTCCTCCGTTCGCCTGGGTGGTGAGCAGCAGCAGCGTTCCATCCGAGTTGATCTGGTACTCGGACACAGTGCCGCCTCCCGAGTTCGCGACGTACACGAATCGACCGAGTCCATCGATCGCGAGCTTGGTCGGCTGCGACCCGGCGTTGATCGCTGCCCCGAGCTGGGAGAGCTGTCCGGAGGCGTTGATGCTGTACTTCGAGACGCTGCCCGTGCCGCCGGTGTTCTGGTTGACGGCGTACAGGTAGCGGCCCGTGGGATCGACGGCGATGCCTCTCGTCTCGTTACCGGCGGCGATCGGCGCTCCGTTCGACGTGAGCGCTCCCGTGGTCCGGTCGATGGTGTACATCGACACGTTGTCGCTGCCGAAGTTCGCGGAGTACAGATACTTCCCCGACGGATCGACGGCGACGTCGTTCGGCGTGTTGCCCGCCGCGATCGTGCCGCCCCCGATCGGCGTGAGATCTCCGCTCGAGGAGTTGAGCGTGAACATCCGCAACTGATTGTCCGCGCTCGCCGACGAGAAGACGAAGCGTCCCGGCTCGTTCACGAACACGCTGGACGATGCACTCACCGACGCGCCCGCGCTCGCGGCGGTGAAGGTGTACGTGGTGTTCGCGCCGGGCGTGAGGATCAAGCTCGTGTTGCATCCGATCGAACCGGTGCCGCTGAGCGAGCAGGCGGCCGCATTGCTCGTGATCCAGGTCAAACTGGTGGGCTGCACGATCGTCACATGCGTCGACAGCGCAGCGAATGATATGATCGCCGGCGCGCGAATGACGGTAAAGGGTTGTGCACCGCTGGTTCCACCGGCCGTGGTCACCGTCACGTCGCGCGAGCCCGTCGCCGCGGACAGCCCAACCGCGAACGTTGCCGTGAGCTGCGTGCCGCTCGAGACGTTGACGCCGCTCACGGTGACGTTGCTGCCGCTCACACTCACGGTCGTGGCGCCGACTTGGAAGTTCGTACCGGTGAGCGTGACGGATTGTGTCCCGCTCTGTGCTCCCTGGCTGGGGGCCACGGTCGCCAGCGTCGGCGCCGGCGGGTTGACGGTGAAGGTCTGTGCTCCGCTGGTTCCACCAGCCGTGGTCACCGTCACGTCGCGCGCGCCCGTCGCCGCGGACTGTGCGACCGCGAACGTGGCCGTGAGCTGCGTGGCGCTCGCGACGGTCACGCCGCTCACGGTGACGTTGCTGCCGCTGACGCTCACGGTCGTAGCGCCGACTTGGAAGTTGGTTCCGGTGAGCGTAACGGATTGCGTCGCACCCTGGGCGCCCTGACTCGGGAGCACGCTGGTCAGCGTCGGCGTCGGCGGGTTGACGGTAAAGGTTTGTGCACCGCTCGTTCCACCAGCCGTGGTGACGGTGACGCTCCGCGCACTCAGCGTCGCGCTGGCTGCGATCGTGAAGTCCACGGTCAGCGACGTGGCGCTCACCACGTTGACGTTGCTCGTCGTCACACCTGTTCCACTGACGGCGACCGACGTTCCTCCGCTTACGAAATTCGTTCCGGTGAGCGTGACGGATTGCGTCGCACCCTGGGCGCCCTGACTCGGAAGCACGCTAGTGAGCGTCGGCGTCGGCGGGTTGACGGTAAAGGTTTGTGCACCGCTCGTTCCACCACCCGTGGTCACGCTCACGCTCCGCGCACTCAGCGTCGCGCTGGCTGCGATCGTGAGGTCCACGGTCAGCGACGTCGCGCTCGTCACGTTGACGTTGCTCGTCGTCACACCTGTTCCACTGACGGCGACCGACGTTCCTCCGGTCACGAAATTCGTTCCGGTGAGGGTAACGGTCGTCGTCGCACCCTGAACTCCCAACGCCGGCGCCACGCTGGCCAATGTGGGAACCGGCAAGTTCACCGTCACGCTCACGTCCTTGGTCGCGCTGCCGCCCGGTCCGGTGGCCGTCAGTGTGTAGAGCGTGGTCACCGTTGGACTGACGGTCGCGCTGGCCTCGCCACACGAAACGTTTCCGACGCTCGGCGAGATCGAGCAGGTCGTGGCGTTCTCGACGTCGGTCCATTGCAGCAGAGTCGAGCTGCCGGCGATGATGGTGGCGGGATTGGCCGTGAATGTTCCGATCGACGGGAGCGCCAGCTCCACCACCGCCTTCGCGGTGACCGTGCCGCCTGATCCCGTCGCGGTGAGCGTGTATATCGTGCCGGTGGTCGGACTGACGGCGACGCTGCCGTTCGCGCACGACACCGGACCCACGCCGTGATCGATGGTACAGGTCGTGGCGTTCGCGATGCCGCTCCACGCGAGCGTCGACGGTTGTCCGCGGTTGACCGTCGTCGGATTCGCGGTGAACGCGCCGATCACAGGCGGCGGCGCGATGACCGTGAACGGGAGCGCGTTGCTCGTGCCGCCCGCCGTCGTGACGGTGACGTCGTGCGCGCCGAGTGAGGCGTTGGCGGCGATCGCGAGGTTCGCCGTAACGACGGTGCCGGCGCCGGCCACGCTCGCCGCGACGACCTCGCCACTGACGAGGGCGCGCACTGATGCGATCACGTGATCGACGGCGCGATCGACGCGATCGGCAAGGGTGCCGACAGTCACGCTACTCACCGTCACGCCCGATCCGCTCACCTTCACCGTCGTGGCGCCGGGCACGAAGCTCGTGCCGGTGAGGGTGATGGTGACCGTCGTGCCCGTGAGTGCCGACGTCGGACTGAGGTTCGTCAGCGCGGGCGGCGGCGGGTTGACCGTGAGCGTTTGCGCAGCGGTGGTGCCGCCCGGCGTGGTCACGGTGACTTGCCGCGCACCGATGTCGGCGGCACGATCCGCGGCGAAGGTCGCCGTCAATGTGGTCGCGCTCGTGACGCTGACGTTGCTCACGGCCACGCCGGTCCCGCTCACGGCAACCGTGGTGACGCCGGCGACGAAGTTCGTGCCCGTGAGCGTGTCGGTGACCGTGGCGCCCTCGACGACCGTGGCGGGGCTCAACCCGCCGAGCGTCGGCGGCGGCGGCATGATCGTGAACGTGGGCGCGCCGCTCGCCTGGCCGCCAGTCGTGGCGAGCGTGACGGCGCGAGGGCCCAGCGGCGCGTCGGCGGCGATGGCCACCTTGACCGTGGCCGACGTGCTGCTCGCGACGCTCAAGTCGCTCACGGTGAGGCCGGTGCCGGCCAGCGCGAAGGCCGTGGTGCCGCCGACGACGAAGTTCGTGCCGGTGAGCGTGACGATGGCGGTCGTCCCGCGCACGCCGGAGACGGGCGAGAGGGCCGTCACCGTTGGAGGCGCGACGACGCCGGTGGACGTATCCGCCGAACACCCGGCCGCGACTGCGAGCGCGAGAGCGGCAATCCCTTGGAACCAGGGAGTCGCGTGCTTACAAGTCGGCGTTCGGCGCATGGGTGGGACAGGCGTCAGGGGGGTCGACCGAGATTTCCGGTATTCTAACAGACAATCTCTAAGATTGCGAATCAGATGTTTGCGGGCGGGGTTGGGGGGCGGGAGCGAGTCGCTCGCGGCGCGCTCCTACGCTACGCCTCCCGCAAGGCCACACTCGGATCGACCCGCGACGCCCGCCGCGCCGGGAAGTGGCCGGCCGCCGCCGCAACGATCACGAGCAACGCCAACGCCACGGCGAAGCTCGCGGGATCGGACCACTGCACGCCGAACAACATGCCGCTCAACGAGGGAACGACCAGGGCTGCCGCGACGACACCGATCGCCATACCCGCGCCCGCCAGCACGAGGGTCCCGCGCATGATGCCCGCGCGGACATTGCCGGCCGATGCGCCGAGGGCAAGTCGAATCCCGATCTCCTGCGTACGCTGGCTCACGCCGTACGAGATGAGCGCGTAGATGCCGAGCGCCGCGAGCACGAGCGCGAATCCGGCGAAGCCCATGAGGAGCATCACGACGAACCGCCGCGGCGACGCGACCTTGTCGACGAGCTCCTGCAGCATGCGCCACTGATTCTTCGTCGCTTCGGGAGCGATCGGCATCAGCGCGGCGCGGACCGACGTCGCGAGTGAGGCCGACGGAAGATTGGTTCGAACGACGAGGTTGACCGCGGAGTGGTCGGCGAACTGTGTCATCGGATAGTACAGCTCATTCGTGAACGCGTGCTCGAGGGCATCGTGTCGCACGTCGGCCACCACGCCCACGACGCGCAGCGGTGTCGGTTGTCGGCTGATGGCCTGTCCGATCGGATCGCGGCCAGGCCAGAGCGTTCGCGCGAGCGTTTCGTTGACCACGACGACAGGATCCTGCCCCGGCACGTCTCCATCGCCGAAGGCGCGGCCCGCGCGCAGCGAAATACCCATCGCCTGGAAGTAGCCCGGGCTCACGACCCGAATGAATGCCTCGGGGTATTGATCTCGCGCGTACACCTGACCCACGCCGGCCACTCCCCAGCTGCGATCGCCCGCGAACGGAAGCAGATCGGCGAGTCCCGCGTGCGTGACGCCGGGAACCGCTCGCACGCGCCGCAGCACGTCGGCGTAGAACGCGTTCGCCGTCGCCATGTCGTCGAACCGTTTCGCCGGATCGACGCGAAGCGTAGCGGTGTGTTCGGGATGGAAGCCGAGGTCCACGTCGAGCACGCGCATGAAGCTGCGAACGAGCAGTCCGGACGCGACGAGCAGCACACACGCCGCGGCGACTTCGACGACGACGAGCACGGAGCGAACTCGCGCATGCCGGCCGCCGCGCGTCGAGCCGCGCGCGTTGTCCTTCAGCGCTTCGTGCACGTCGGCCGGCGCGTGCAGGGCCGGCAGCACGCCCACGAGCACACCGGTGAGCACCGCGACCAGCACCACGATCGACAGCACCCTCGCGTCTACTGTCATGCGGGCCAACAGCGGAATGTCGAACGCGCCCAAGTGTGACACAAAGCGCGTGCCGGCGACGGCGAGCATCAGTCCGATGACCGCTCCGCCGCAGGTGAGCACGAGACTCTCGGTGAGTGCCTGGCGAATCAGCCGCCCGCGTCCCGCGCCGAGTGCGAGTCGTACGGCGAGCTCGCGCTGGCGTGACGACATGCGCGCGTACTGCAGGCTCGACAGATTCGCAGTCACGATCAACATCACGACCACGACGGCGCCGGCGAGCATGAGCAGCGCCGGCCGCACGTGTCCGTTGATCCGCTGGTCGAGCGGCAGCACCCGCGGACGAATCGTGTTGCGCCGCGGAAATTCAGCGGTGAGGCCTTTGCCGAGCGCCACGAGCTCGCTGCGCGCGGTCTCGATGGAGACGTTCGGCTTCAACCGGCCGATAGCGGCCAGACTATTTCCCTGGCGGTTGGTCTCCTCGGTGAGCGGGAACGGTGTCAGGAAATCCACCACCGAGCCGGGCGCGAAGATGGAGTTGAAGTCGAACGAGGCGGGCAGCACACCGATCACCGTGGCCGGTGCGTCGTTCACGGTGAGCGTGCGTCCGACGATCGCGGGGTCGGACGCGAACCGCTGTCGCCAGTTCGCTTCGGTGAGCAGCACGGTGGGCGATGCGCCGAACAGGCATTCGTCGGCCGAGAAGGAACGGCCGATGAGCGGCTTCACGCCGAGGAACGGAAGGAAGTTGCAGGTGACGGGGACCTGCGTGAGCCGTTGCGTCTCGCCGGCGCGAGCAAGCACCGCGTTGCCGGTGCCATAGTATGCGAAGTAGCCGGCCATGCTCTCGAGGGAGTGGCTCCGAGCGCCGAGATCGAGGAAGTGGTCGACCTGCAGACGCCATTCGGCGATTCCGTCGTCGGCGATGTTGGCGATCCAGATGAGGCGCGCGGGTTCGCGAAAGGGCATCGGCCGCAGCAGCACGCCGTCTACGAGACTGAACACCGTGGCACTCGCGCCGATGCCAAGTCCAATGATGGCGAGAGCGAACACGGTGAACGTGGCGTCGCGCCGAAGCGTGCGGACCGCGTAGCGAACGTCCTGGGATACGCTGTCGATCCATTCGCGAACCCGCATGCGCTCTTCGCGCCGTTGCGCGGAGCTCCGAAACCGTGCGCGCTCCGCATCGACCGATCCGAACCGTCGCTCTGCTTCGGCACGCGCGGCCTCCGGAGAGAGTCCGTCGCGGATCAGCCGGTCGGTGCGGAGCTGGAGGTGCAGCCGGATTTCGTCGTCGGCTTCGGCCTGAGGGTCGTGCTTGGCGGCGAGTCGAAAGAAGCGACGGATGCCGGGGCGGATCTCGGGTGTGCGCATGGCTCGTCGATCCTAGGGGATGCCGGGCGCCGATGTGAGAATGCTCGTGAGCGTCGTCGCGTACTTCACCCACTGGGCCGTTTCTGCCGTCAGGCGCGCGCGGCCGGCTTTCGTGAGCTTGTAGAATCGGGCGCGCTGGTTGTTCTCGGTGACGCCCCATTCCGCGACGACCAGCCCGCGCTCCTCCATACGGTGCAGCGCTTGGTACAGGGCGCTGTCGCGGACGTCGAGCGTGCCGCACGAGCGCGCTTCGACCCATTCTGTGATCTCGAAGCCGTGCATCGGTATCCAGGACAGGGCCTTGAGCACGAGGAGGTCGAGGGTGCCTTTGACGAGGGGGAGAGGAGCGCTCACGGTAGGGTTCAGAGGAAGGGTACAGACTCTGAGTACTATTGTGTCTCCGGTCTATGCGGCTGTCAAGCGCCCTGTATCGCAGCGCGCAGGTGGGCGACTGGCGCATCTTGACGCGGCGCACGATTGGAGCAACGCTTGCGTCCATCCTGCCGGCTCGGAGATCCTCTATGAATCGCTTCGTCCAAGTCCTCGCGGCCTGTATGCTGGCCGCGCCGCACTTTCCGACCACCGCCCTCGCGCAGAGCCCCCCTCCGCGCGCGAGCTCGTCTCCCGTCGCGCGCGACCCCGACGTCCTCGGCGCCGAGCGATTGTTCTCCGCGTGGATCGACGGCCAGATCGCCTATCGAGGACTGCCGGGCATCGCCGTGGGCGTGGTGAGCGACCAAGACCTCGTCTGGGCCACGGGCTTCGGCTTCGCCGACGTCGCCGCGAAAGTGCCAATGACGCCCACCACCAAATTCCGCATGGCGTCGCACAGCAAGCTGTTCACCGCCATCGCGATGATGCAGCTGCGCGAGGACGGCAAGCTCCGGCTCGACGATCCGGTATCGAAGTACCTGCCGTGGTTCAAGGCGCAGCCCGCCGGCGACGACGACGGCGCGATCACCATCGAGCAGCTCCTCTCGCACAGCTCCGGCATGCAGCGCGAGGCCGGCGACCACTGGACGTCGTACGACTTCCCGACCGCCGACGAGCTGCGCAATCTCTACGGCAAGCGCCAGGCGGCGTTCGCGCCGTCGGTGCGCTGGAAGTACTCGAACCTCGCGTATTCGATCGCCGGAATGGTCATCGAGAAGGTGAGCGGCGAGACGTGGGCCGACTATGTCGGCCGAAACATCTTCACGCCGCTTGGCATGACCGCGTCGAGCGTGGACAAGAACGTTCCGGGGCTCGCCGTTCCCTACGGCCGCCGCATGCCCGACGGCTCTCGCGAGGTGTTGCCGTTCGTCGACGCCCGCGGCATGGCCGCCGCCACCGGCGTCACGTCGAACGTCGACGACATGGCGAAGTTCGTCTCGGCGCAATTCCGCCGCGGCCCGCGCGGCGGCGCGCAGATCGTGAGCACCGGCTCCTTTCGCGAGATGCACCGCGTGCGCTCGGTGGAAGAGAACTGGACGTCGGGCACGGGACTTGGCTTCGACATCAGCCGCATCAACAACCGCACGTACGTGGGCCACGGCGGCGGCTATCCCGGCAACACGACGCAGACGCTCATCCAGCTCGACGACAAGGTGGGCGTCATCGTGCTCACGAACACGAACGACTCCAATCCCTTCGATATCGCGCGCGAGTTGATGGCCACGGTGGGGCAGGCGGTCGCGAAAGCGGCGGTGCCGAAAGTAGTCGCCGTGACGTGGGATCCGACGTGGGCGCGCTTCGCCGGATTGTACCGCGGGCGCGGCGGCGACTCGCAGATCATTCTGCTCAACAAGCGCCTCGTGCTGATCAGCCCCAATGCGGCGAACGTCGACAACCCCACCACGCTGGAACCGCTCGGCGACGGACGCTTCCGCTTCGTTGCGCCCACCGGCGGCGGTGTGGTGGGCGAGGTGGTGCGCTTCGTTGAGGAAAGTGGAAAGCCGATGCGGATGTACACCGGCGACAGTTGGATCGATCGCGTCGGCGAGCGCTAGGCCATGAATCGAGGGATGCTGCTGCTGCTCTCATTGCTCGGTATTGCCAATGGGAGCGTCGTCGGCGGACAGGTCCCGCTGGGCGCGAGCCCGTTCGACAAGAAACCACTGAGTATGCTCGAGTATCCGTTCGTTACTCAGCACGCAGTCGACACGACGGGAATTGCTCTGGGCAAGCTGGCGTTGGAAAATGCCGAGAGCATGGCGTTCGCCGAGCGAAAGGTGTTCGACCGCGACGGACAGTTCACCGTCGATTCGGCCGCACTTCAACGGGTGGGATATCGTCCGATGCCCGGGCTCAATGTCCGCATCGTCACTGGGACTCGATGGTTCGTCATTTACGCCGACATCCCACGCGTCGTGTCTATTTCACTCACGGCGCTCACGGCAACCGGTGCTGGACCCGTGTCCAGCGCCACACTTTGGACGTGGCCGGATTCGAGGATGTACGATCGCAATCCGTAGGCGTTGGTCGCACGGCTCTGACGCTTTGGATGACCAGGGCCGGAATGCCATTGGCATTCACCCTGGAGCTGGACGAGTTCTTCGACCACACGCTCGGCTGATTCGAGAATCGTCGCGGGATGAGGGCTCCGCCGCCGCTGCGAAGAAGCCGGCCAATAACTTAGCGCTCACTTAGCGCCCAACCGCCTGTCGCAGCCCGATTCTCGCCAACGGCGCGACTAGCTTCTGAGCCGGGCGAGTCGGAGTCCGGCTCGCCGTGAGCCTCACACACGGCGTTTCCGAGAGCAGATGCGTGATACGAGTCTAGTCGCGGCGATCTCGCTCCTGGCGTCGCTCGCCGCGTGTCGCACGACACCGGCGGTGGCGCCGGAACCGCAGTCCGCACTCGCGCCCGCACCCGCTGCGCAATCGGATTCGGTTCGAGTCGCGGCGAAGCCGGCGGCGCTGTTCTACCACGACCTGCCTTACGGCAGCGAAGCGGAGTTCAACCCGCTCAACCTCATCGTGGAGGGCGGCTACGACCAACTGCGTACCGGCGAGAACCGCGAGATATTCAAGCTCCGGTATGGGCCGGGGCTGCACACGGTGTTCTACACCATTACGCATCCGGAGCCGGTGATTCGTCACTACGGCTTCAAGAACTGGCTCGTGCACGAGGTCTTCCCGTTGTCGCTCAAGAAGTCCGGCGGCGGACAGTGGTACCCGAACTACCAGCTCCATCTCTTCGACGGGGGCCGCACGTACTGGCGCATGGCCGAGTGGTACGAGCAGCATGGCATCGTCAATCGCTCGCATCTCGCCGCCGGGCTGACCGTCTACGCGTGGCACTTTCTCGTCGAGGTCGTCGAGAGCAACGGCATCTGCTGCGAAGACGAAGACGGCCTCACCGACCTGATGATCTTCGATCCCGCGGCCATCATCCTCTGGAATCAACCGTGGATGCGCCGGGCCTTCAGCGGACGCGTGGAATTCACCGACTGGATGGGCCAGGCGTCGATCTCCCTTCCGTCGCAACGCATCGAGAACGCCTACAACATGGCGATGCTCAGAGTGCCGCTCCCGCGCACCGACGACTGGAAGCTGATGACGACGATGGGCAACGCGTTCTTGGTCGGAGTCTCCGGCCGGATGCGGACCGACTACTGGCTGTCCGCGTCGGTGGGATTCGACCCGGTGGACAACCCGGTCGTCGATCCGCGCACGGGCGCGAAGGGTGCCACGCTGCTGCCGAACGCCGGCGTGTTCTTCGACCGGAAGGGATCTCTGCTCGTGTCGTTCATCACGAAAGGCGGCAGCAGCAATGGTCCCACGCTGAACATTTACCCGGGCGTCATCGGTTCCGGGCCGTGGTCGCCGGGGCTGTGGGTGCAGGGTGTCCGGGGCGGCGGTCTTCGCTATGGAGTCGTGTCGAGATACGGCGTGGGGTTGGGCGGTGTGCGCCGCTAGCGAGCGCCGCATCGGCGCGCGGACCTACCGTGCCTCGAGCTTCGTGAGCCTCGCCAGCCGCTGCCGCGCCTCGCTCACCTTGGGCTGGAGCTCCGGATCGGCGTTCTTCCAGAGGTCGACGAACTTCTGCGTCGCGGCGATCGCTTTCGCAATGTCGCCCTTCTGCTCGTACAGCTCGCCGAGTCGTTTGTAGCTCGCGGCGAGATACATCGCGTCGAATGGCAGATTCTCCTGACGCTCGCTATTCGCGTACAACGCCAGCTCCGCGATCGCCGAGTCGGGTTGCCCCGCGCGGTCGAAGGCCAGGCCGATCTGGGCGGCCCGGCAGTTGATGCATCCTTCCACAGGACCATCGACGCGCCGCCCCGACGCCCGCAACGCGGCGATCGCGGCGGCGTACTTGTTCTCCGCCAACGCAATCTCTCCCAGCACTTCCTGCCGAAACGGTTCCATGTAGCGCCGTTCCGTCGTATCCCTCGTGGCCCAGAATTGATTCAACACGGCGCCGGCGCGGTCGGGCCGCGCGGCGCGCGCGTAGGCGATCGCGAGCTCGAACGCCAGCGGCGGATTGAAGCGAGCGGTGTTCGCCGATCGCGCACGGACCGCTTGCGACGCGACGGCGTCGAGCTCGCTCACGGCGCGCGCCGGATTACCCAGAAACCACGCGTCGTCGTGCGCGCTGCGCACCGCCTCCTCGAGGACGTGCGGCGGCCCGCCGCGCGCCGAATCGAATGCTGCCATTCGCGCCGCCACTTCCTTGCCGGCGCGCAGTCGTCCGCGGGCCGGCTCGAACTCGCGCGCGATCGACAGGCCGCGAAACACGACGGCCCGATTCGTCGACCGGGCGGCCTTGTCGAGCGCCAGCGCCGTCGAGTCAAATGCGCCGCGCGACCAGTGATAGAGAGGGGACTGGGCGTCCGGCCATGTTTGTCCCTTTCGCAGGCCGTTGTCGATGAGCGCACGCGCCTCCACCCAATTGCCGGCCGAGACGTCGTTATAGACACGGTTCGTCAGCAGGAGCACGCTGGTCGTGTCCAGCGCCGCGGCGCGGCGGGCCAAGCTGTCCGTCCGTGCGAACTCGCCAGAATAGTAGAACGACCGCCCGAGGGAAATCAGAGAACTGAAATCATCGGGATACTTGGCGAGGAGGGCCGCGTACGCGGCCCGCTCACGCACACGATCGCGTCCCGGGCCCGTGGCGCCGAAATACGACCCCTCCACCTGGAGCCGCTCGCGCTCGCTGAGATGATCGCGCTTTACGAACGCCTGGGTGATCGCGCTGTCGGCGACGCCGCTCAGGCCGATGTTGGTCGCCGACGCGCCCAGTTTTCGCCACGCCATCGCGAAGTTGCTGTCGAGCGCGATCGCCTGCCGCTCGAGCGCCACGGCGCCACCGTAGTCGCCCATGTCGTGCGCGTGAACCGCCTCGGCGTACTTCTTCAGTGCGTCGAGCGACGTCGTCGTCACCTGCTCGAGCGGAGGATTTCCCTGCACGGATTTGAGCGACTCGCCCGCTTTCTCGCGCAATTGCCGCGTGAGCTTGTCCAGCGTGGGCAGCAAGTCCTTCGGCGATTCGGCGGTCTCGCGAAACGACGCGAGCTCGGCGCCCGAGTCCGCGCTCACGAGGCGCATCGTCATGATGTAGCCGTTGCCGAGCGGCGTGAGGTCGCCGGAGACGACGGCCTTCGCGCCCTCGCGAATCGCCACTTCGCGCGCGAGCTGCGGATCGAGCTTGGCGGTCGCGCCGCGCTGCATGCGCTGGAGCGCGGCCGCAACACTCGCGGGTGAGAGGACGCTCAACACCGGCGACTGATTGAGACTCGCGCGAATCGCTTCGCTCACCACGGGGGCGAGCGACGAATCGTGCGGCGGCACCGTGAAGTCGGCGACGAGCAGCTTGTCGCGCGCGTTGAGCTTGCCGGCGGCAAACAACGACGCTGCCGGTCCGATGCCGAGCACGCGCATGCCCATGATGGCGCCGACGAGCAGCACGAACGCGCCGCTTGCGAGCACGCCGCCGCGAACCGTGCGCCGCCAGCTCACGTGCGGACTCGCCCGCATCGCGATCATTGCCAGCGTGCCGTGCGGCGCTCGTGTCCCGCCGGGCGTGAGCGTGGGTGTCGCCGTGAGCGCGCGGTGCGCCGTGCGCTGCACGAACGCGGTGAAGAGAATCATCGGCAACCCGAGCAGCATCACCGCGAGCGCGCCGGACAGCACCCAGCTCGGCAAGCCGATGACGACGATCGCCGCCTTCGCCAACAGCCACGTACCGAAAAATGCGACGAACCAAGCCGCGAGCGCCACGCGCAGTCGCACGCGGCCCCCGAGCAGCGCTGTCGGCGCGGCCGCGCCGCTGCCACTCGTCGTCATCGCGAGGTCGAGCGCGTAAACGAGATCCGATGCGCCCTGCGGCCGGTGGTTCGCGTCCTTCTCCAGACACGCCATCACCGTCTGCGCGAGCAGCGGCGGCGTATCGGGACGCAGCTCGATGACCGGTTGGGGCGTCTCGCTCATGTGGGCGGCGAGGAGCTTCTGTGGCGTGCGATTCACGAATGGCGCGCGGCCGGTGAGCAGCTCGTACGCCAGGCAGCCAAATGAATAGATGTCGGCGCGCGCGTCGGTCGCCGGATCGGCGGCCGCCTGCTCGGGCGCCATGTAGGCCGGCGTGCCGATCGACATTCCGATTTGCGTGAGCGAGCCGCCGTGCGTCGCGCCGGCGCCTTCCACGGTGCGCGACGCCGACAGCGCCTTGGCGATGCCGAAGTCCGTCACGACCGCCGAGCCGCCGGAGATCAGCACGTTGTCGGGCTTGATGTCGCGATGCACCACGCCGCGCGAGTGCGCGTAGGCCAGCGCGCGCGCCACGTCGCGGAGAATGCTCGACACTTCGGCGATCGGAAGCGGGCCGCGCGCCAGGCGTTGCCGCAGCGATTCGCCGTCGACGAACGGCATCGTGAACCAAGGCAGGCCGTCCGTCTCACCCGCCGAGAGCACCGGCACGATGTGCGCATGCTGCAATCCCGCCGCGAGCAGAATTTCCCGGCGGAAGCGCTCGACGTTGACACCGGCCACGAGCTCCGGCGGCAGCACCTTCACGACGATGGCGCGCTTGAGCGCCGTATCGGTCGCGACGAACACGCGCGACATGCCGCCGCCGCCGAGCTCGCGTTCCACGGTGAAGCCGGAGCCGAGCGTTTCCTGCAATTGGTCGCGAATCGTGGACACGGAGCGGGGTGGGCCGAGGGTGGCGCTTCGCTCGATCGCCGCGGGGTGGGCGGCGGAGCGAATTTACCTGTCGGAGCGGCGAGCGTCCAATCGGAGCGCTCGCCGCTCCTCTCGACTATCGGCCGCGCATCCCGAGCCGCCGAAGAATCTCCTGAAACCTGGGCTCGCCGCGGAACGGCGCGAGCTGCGGCATGAGCCCGATGAACGACGCCATGAACGACGGCGCTCTCACGCCGCGCTCCAGCCACTCGTACATCCGCTCGCGGTCGCCGAGTGCGGCATACGCCTGCGCCACCAGCTCCGGCACCACGTACCTCGTGGCCCAATTGCGGTCGATGTCGTCGAGCACCGCGAGTGCCTTGTCGCGTCGACCCGTTCGCGCATAGAGCAGCGCCAGGCCCGGCGACCGATGCCCAAGGACGCGCTCCGATTCGATGAGCTCGCGCTCGGCGTCGCCGATCAGCCCTTTCTCGAGGTACGCGTAGCCGAGGAAGGAGTCGAGGTAATACGACCCCGGCGCGAGCTCCTTTGCCCGTCGCGCCAGCGCCATCGCGGTATCGGTTTGGCCGGCGATGAGAAATTCCCAGGCGGCGAAATCTCTCCAGATCGCCGACAGCGGATCGCGCTCCAGGACGCGGCGCATGGAGGCGAGCATGTTGTCCGGCCGGTGCATCGCCGCCCAATAGAACGACTCGGGCACGTACACCCACGAGTCGCTGGGATTGATGGCCTCGGCGCGACGAATCTGCTGGAATCCCTTCTGCCAGTCGCGCCCGAGGCTGATCGTCACGTTCCCGGCCAGTGCCCATGCTTCGCCGAGCGTGCTGTCGATCGCGAGCGCGCGGTCGCTCGCGTCCCGCGCTTTGACGTAGGCCACACCCGGCGCCAGATAGTCGTCGGACAGATCCATGTAGGTCTCGCCGATGCCGACGTACGCCAGCGCATAGGTGGGGTCGGCGGCGATCGCCTCGTTGAATGCATCGAGCGACTCGAGCATGTTCTCGCGCGTGTTCTGATTGGCGAGAAAGCGTCCGCGCAGATAGGCCTCGTGTGCCTTCACGCTCCGTGTCTGATGATGCGCCGTCTGCGTCACCGCATCCTGGAGCTTCACCGCGAGCGCGCCGACGATGGCCGACGTGATCTCACTCTGAAGCTGGAACAGATCCTTGACGTCGCGCTCGTTGGTGTACGACCACAGCGCGAGTCCGTCGCGGGTGCTCGACAGCTCCGCCGTCACCCGCACCTTGTCGCCGGCCCGGCGAAGGGTGCCTTGCAGCGCGGCGTCGGCATGCAGCTCCTTCGCGAGCTCCTGTGGGGTAGGATGCTTCCCCCGATAGGCGTACGACGAATTTCGGGCGACCACTCGCAGGCTCGGCACTGCCGCCAGCTCGCTCGACAGCTCGTCGGTCATGCCGTCGGCGTAATATTGCGTCGTCGTGTCGCCTCCGACGTTCTCGAAGGGCAGCACGACGACCACCTTCGGCGCGCTCGACGTCGCGGGTCCGAGTGAATCGCGATAATGAAACCCTAATGCCGCGGCAGCGGCAACGATGATGACGGCGGCGGCGGCCGCCCATGGCCGCCACCGCGACGCCGCGGGCAAGGCGGCATCGAGCGTGGCGAGGAGCTCGGCGGCCGACTGCGGACGCTGCGCCGGATCCTTCTCCAGGCAGCGCATGATGAGCCGTGCCAGGCGTGGCGGCACGTCCGCGCGAACGGATTGCACCGGCGGTGGTGGCTGCGTGAGATGCGCGGCGATCACCGCCTGCGGTGACGAATGTGCGAACGGCGGGCGGCCGCCGAGCAGCTCGAACGCCAGACAGCCGAATGCGTAAATGTCGGCACGATGATCGACGTCAGGGCTACCGGTGGCCTGCTCGGGCGCCATGTACGCCGGCGTGCCAACGGCGGTCCCGATCTGAGTCAGTGTGTCGGTCGACAGGTCCGAGCCGCTGTCGCGCTCGGACGATCCCGGACCCCGCTTGGCGGCGGCGACGGCCTTGGCGATCCCGAAGTCGGTGACCGCCGCCGAGCCGCCCGATACCAGCACGTTGCCGGGCTTGATGTCGCGATGCAACACGCCGTGCTCGTGCGCGTAGGCCAGCGCTCGCGCTACGTCGCGCAGCACGACCACCGTCTCGGCGATCGAGAGCGGACCGCCGCGGATGCGCTCCCGCAACGAGTCGCCCTCCATGAGTGGCATGGTGTAGTACGGCAGGCCGTCCGTCTCGCCGGCCGAGAGCACGGGTACGATGTGCGGGTGTTGCAGCTTGGCGGCGAGCGCGATCTCGCGCTTGAATCGATCCAGGTCGACACCCGCCGCGAGCTCCGGGGGGAGCACCTTGACCACCACCAAGCGACCGAGCGCAACGTCGTGCGCCACGAACACGCGCGACATGCCGGCACCGGCGAGCTCGCGCTCGATGGTGTAGGCGCCGCCGAGTGTGGACTGCAGGTGTTGGCGGAGGCGGTCGGGCATCGAGCACGAATGTACGGGCTCGGAGCACCGTCGCCAGCGGGGATCGAGACTCGGCGCCGAGCTAGCTCGGCGCCGAGTGGGGCCTGGCGGAGATCAAGGGGCCGTGCGAGAGCGCCGGCGTCGTGCAGGCGTTACTTGTTGGCGTGGCTGAGTGCGCGCCAGAGCGCCGCGATCGAGCTTGCCTGCACGCGCAAAATGCCCCGGTCGAACCCGGCCGGCTGTTCCGTGACCGGTCCGTCGCCCGTCGAGTGGCCGCGACTGATCGACGCGACCACGGCAACGGCGCCGATCACGCCGGCGGCCACCGCGAGACGCGTGCGGCCTTTGTCGAGTTGCCTCGACTCCAGCTCGAGCACGTTGGCCCGCGTAATGAGTATTTGTTGAAAGAGCCCCTCCCGGGCGCCCACGGTACCAGCAGGTACCGTGGGCACTCGCAGGGTCAACGCGTCGGGTTGCGCGTCGACGACCGACCCCGCGAGCACACGCGCGTCGCTCATACCGAGCGACGCCCCAAACTGGGCGGCGGTTGCCGCCGACACGCGGGCGCGGACTTCCATTCCCGGCGTGACGGCGGCAACCTCGATTGGCGAATACGTGTAACAACCCGCGACCAGCACGGGGACCAGCAATAGCCCGACGATTTTCAATGCGGCAATTCTCATTGTGTGCTGACAGCGCTCACGGCTTGGTGTCCAGACAACCCGTATAGTTCGGATTGTTTCGCTCGGCGAACGGAATCACCATGCTCGTGGCCGTGCCATAGGTGCCGGACAGCTGCCCGGTTACCGACGGCGTGCCGGAGTTGGCGATCAACCCGGTTGGGAAAACCGTTTCCGTGTTGCGTCCATACTGGCGGACGAGCCGCCGCATGTCGCCGAGCCGGTGCCCCGTGAGCCACGTCCAATAGGCGCGCTCCTGGAAGTACAGGTCGACGGCCGCCGCCTGCGTGCTCGGCGACGAACCGGCGATCGCGGCAATCGCCGGCGTGTTCGTGGTGCGCAGCGTGTTGAGTCCCGCGAAGACCGCATCGCGGTCCGCCTGCGTGCCACCCTGGAGTCGGGCCTCGAGAATGTCGAGCTGCGCCTCGGTGCCGTCGCCCACGATGCCGTTCGTGGTCTGCCCGAATTTCGTTTCGGTGGGCAGGTTCGTGGAGATGCTGTTGAAGCCGATACGCGTCGACGGCGCCCACGGAATGCGCGGATCCGGCGTCGCGAGGTACGGAAGGCCGTTCCCGCCTTCCTTCGTCACGACACTGTAGCGCGACGAGCCGTTGGCCGCCGCGTTCCACATGCCGTTCTGTTCGCGCGTGCTCGCCGTCGAGTGGAAGGTGAACAGTTGAAACGTGCGCGGCACGCCGGTCGCCGCCGCGGCGGATTCCGTGAACTTGCCCAGGTTGAGCAGCGCACGGGCCTTGCCGATCTGCGACCCGAACAACACGCGCTTGCTCGTGTCGGCCAGCGCCATCGCCGAGTCGAAGCTCGCGGTGGCCATGGTGTAGAGCGCAGTGGAAGAGTTGACGGGGCCGTACGTCACGACGCCGTTGTCGTCGGCCGTCGAGAACGACGTACCCGAACAGAAGCCCTCTGCCAGGAAGATCTCGACGAACCCGCGCAGCATGTACATCTCGCCGCGCTGCCACTTCTGCGTGGGCTGCGTCGCGCCGATGACCGCGGCGGCCTTGATCGCCCCCGAGTGCGCCTGCTGCAGCGCGCGAAACACGGCTTCAGTCGACGAGTTGACCTCGGCCGGCGTGCGCGAATTCACCGACAACCGCTCGGCGAACGTGTCGCTGGCTACCATCTCGTCGGCCATGTCGCCGGACATGGTCGTGAACGAGTCCGTGTTCCCGTCGAAGCCGACGGTGAAATCGGAGATGACGCCGAACCGCAGGGGATCGGTGCCCGTTGGGGTGTTGAAGGGACCGGGCGCGAGAATGTCCGGTGTGGTGACGTTGAGCACTTCGCTCGCCTTACAGCCGCCGAGGACCGTGAGGAGCGCGGCGCCCGCGAGTGTGAGACCCATGCGTGTCGGCGTGAGCATGTCCATCAAGCGTCGATGTGATTGGATGCGTGTCATGAGTGATCGCCTCAGAAGCTCAGGTTCAGACGGAGCGTCAGGAAGCGAAGCGGCGGGGTGGAGAAGTACTCCTCGCTGCCGCGCGCGTCGCCGTTGCCGACGGTGGCCTCGGGATCGATCCCCGGATACGCCGTCCAAACGTGCAGGTTGCGGCCGGTGCCGATGATCGATGCGCGGCTCGCGTGAATCCGGGCGGCGAATGCGTCGGGCAGTTGGTAGCTCACCGAGAGCTCGCGGAAGCGCGTGAACTCGCCGTTGCGGAAGTAGCCGGTGTAGATGTTGAGGTTGTCGGCGATGGACGCGGCCTGGTCGGCGAGCGGCGCGTTCGGATCCCACAGCCCTTGGCACGATGCGCCGCCCTGGCAGCGATGCCGGAGCGTGTTGTAGAACTTCGTCATGCCGTCCTTGTGATCGAACTGCGCCGAAATCGCGAGCTTGCGGCCGAACAGCTCGAGCCGCGGGTTCAACGCGAGTTCGTGCGTCGGTGCCGTGGGTCCGATGAACACCGCCGTGTCGGTGAAGGTCATCTCCGAGGCGACGATGATGCCGTCGTGGTTCGCATCGTTGAACGTGTAGCCTCTGCCCCACAGACCGAAGAGCGGATAGCCCGGCGCGTTGTACTGCGTGCTGCGGTTGCCGGTGAAGATGGGCGTGACGCCCTGTCCGAGCGTGAGGATGCGGTTTCTGTTCGACGAGCCGGTGATCTGGATGTCGAAACCAACCTGCCGCGTATCGATGACTTTCTGGTTCACCGTCAGCTCGAGCCCTTCATTGCGCGTGGAGCCGATGTTCTCGAGCAACGTCGTGATCGTGCCGCCGAGCGACGGCGCGAGCGGCGCGTTGATCAGCGCGTCTTTCGTCTTCTTGTTGTAGTACGTGAGCTCGATCGACGTGCGGTTCGAGAAGGCGGTCGCGTCGAACCCGGTTTCGAATTCGCCCGAGTACTCCGGCTTCAGGTTCGCGTTGCCGAGCGCCGTGAGCGTGACGCCGGACTGCTCGACGCCGGAGATGTTGGCGTTGGCGGTCTGGTAGTACCGAAGGGCGTTGAGCGCGCCCGGCTGCACGCCCGACGCACCGTACGTGGCGCGGAGGCGGAACGAGTTGAGCGCCTCGATGTGCGGGAAAAAGGCCTCGTCGGACAGGAGCCACGACGCGCCGATCTTCGGGTAGTAGACCCCGGAGAAGCCCGTGCCGAAGGCGCTGTTTCCGTCGTAGCGCAAGCCGCCCGTGAGGAAGAACCGGTCGGCGTACGACATCACTTCTTCGCCGTACACGCCGAGGTTGATCGATTCGGTCGTGGATTGGGTCGCCGTGCGGGTCGCGCCCGAGCTGGTCGTCGTTGCGCCCGGCGGCATGCCCAAGCCCGTTCCGGTCGACGACGAGAACCAGCTGCGGAAGTACTGCGTTCCGCCCGAGGTCTTGAAGCTGACGCCGTGATGTGCCGCCGTCGTTGCCGTGGCGCCGGCGTCGACGGTGTAGATCGCCGTCTCCGCGCGGTTGTTCTGCACGCTGCCGGTGCGCGCCTGCTCGCCGAACGGTCCCTGGCCGAACTGCTGGATGAAGGACGAGTTCCGCGCGCTGTAGTCGTACCCGACGTTCATGCGCGTCGTCAACCACGGCAGCGGCAGGTACTGGCCGTTCACGCTGTTGATGAAGCGGTTGGTGTTCTGCGTCGTGACCTGCGCGAAGATGTCGCCGATCGGAAAGCTGCGATATCCGAGCAGCGGAAGACCGCGCGCGTCCTTGAGATCGGTGCGTGCGGAGCCGCCGATCGCGGCGACCATGAGACCGTCGCTGTTGTCCTCGTTCTGCGGCTGGCGGTTGTCGTTGTCGACGTACCCGATCGACACCGACAGATTCAGCTTCGACGACAGCTGCGCGTTGAGGTTCGTACGCAGGTCCACCTTCTTTTCGGCGTTCGGATAGATCTGGTCGGCTCCGATCGACGAGCCACGCTCGGCCATCAGCCGGTTGATCTCCGCGGCCGGCATCTTGTACGGGCCTTGGGTGTGCTCCTGATCGCCCGACACGAAGAACTGGAGCTTGTCGGCGCCGCCCGAGATTTGCAGGCCGTACTGCGAGCGATTGCCGGTGGCGAGCGGCGTGAGGCCCGGCTCGTTCAGCACGTTGTTGTGATAGGTGCTGTCGATGAGGCAGCTGCCCGACGCCTGCTGCACGAGCGTGCAGGTCTTCAGTCCGGTGCGCCGATCGAACGACACGTAGAGATCCGGATAGCTCCCCTTATGAGGGTCGTTCAGGATGCCGTTGTCGCTCCACGCCATGTAGCGCGCGGCGCCGGAGCGGCCGCGCTTCGTGGTGACGACGATGACGCCGTTGGCCGCCTGCGTGCCGTAGAGCGTCGCGGCCGCCGGTCCCTTGATGACATCGATGGTCTCGATCTCTTCAGGGTTGATGTTGTCGAACGCCGACGCCGTCGTTCCACCGGTGCCGATGCCGCTGTCGCCGGTCTTGGCGTCGACACGAACGCCGTCGACGTAGACGAGCGGATCGTTGCTGAGCGACAGCGACGATGCGCCGCGGATCCGAATGCGAGATCCGCCGCCCACGGCGCCCGACGAGATGACCTGCACGCCCGCCGCCCGTCCGGAGAGCAGCTCTCCGGTGCTGTGCACCGGCAATTCGGCGATCTTGCTGGCCACGTCGATCGTCGCGACGGTATTCGATAGCTCGGCCTTGCTCTGCGCGCCGGTCACCGTGGTCACCACGGTGGCCAGGGAGAACGCCGCCTGGGAGAGGGCGACGTCGGCAGTCGCGGTCGCGCCGGCGGCGAGCGTCACACTCGCGTGCTTGGGCTCGTAACCGATGTGGCTCACCACGAGCTCGACGGGTCCTGACGGGACGCCGCGGATCGTATAGTGCCCATCTGGCGCGGTCTGCGCGCCGATCTGCGTGCCGGTGACGCGCACGTTCGCGCTGCCGAGCGGCGACGACGTGACGGCCTCGGACACGCGACCCGTGATTGTCCCCGTGGCTCCGCCTGCCTGAGCGGAAGCGCGGTGGCCGGCGCCGAACAGTCCTAGCGCGGCGAGTGAAAGTGTGATCCACCGTCGAACGGTGGTGCGGACACGTACGACGGCGGTGAACGGACCCCTGTGCATTGTGGCTTCTCCGGGCGGGATGACCTGCGGTCGCCAAGGCGCGACCGAGCAACAGCACTAACGTAGAACTGCGCGATGGAACGCGATGGAGCACGAACGAGCGGCGGTTGGTTGATCCGCGAGATGTGCTGTATTACCAACCAACGAACAGGCGGGGCCGTCACGTTTTTCGGTGCTCTTCTGCGCGGCGAACGTACGGGCGTGGAGGATGCGTGTCAACGTTGCCGGGCCGTCCGCCGGGGCGAGCGAACTCCCGGCCATGTTCGCGGACCTCTGGAAGCCGCCCATTTGCCTGCGCGCGGCCGTCTGACGATCTTGAAATCACACCGACCGGCGAGCTGTGATGACGGATCGACGCTACAACGACGAGGAAGTGTCGGCCATCTTCGCGAAGTCCGCAGAGGGACCGCAGGTGCCCCAAGCCCCCTCGCTCCAGGCTCCGCGATCGGACGGCCTCACTCTGGCCGAGCTCCAGGACATCGGCCGCGAAGTCGGGATCGCTCCTGAAGCGGTCGCCCACGCCGCGCGCGCGCTCGACGTGCAACCCCGAGCGATTGCGCGAACCGTCCTCGGTCTACCGATCGGCGTCGAGCGAATCATCGAGCTCGATCGCCGGATGACCGACGCCGAGTGGGAGCTGCTGGTCGTGCAGTTGCGCGAGGTCTTCCACGCCCGCGGTGCGCTGAGCGCCTCCGGGTCGTTTCGGCAGTGGACGAACGGAAACCTGCAGGCGCTTCTCGAGCCGACGCCCACGGGTCATCGCCTTCGCCTCTCGACATACAAAGGAAACGCGCGCGCTTCGATGTTCCTCGGCCTCGGCACGCTCGGCGTCGCCGCCGCGCTGTTCGTTGCGTCCACCCTGAGCGGCCACCTCGGCGGCGCGGTGCTGGAGATCGGTATGTTCTCAGCCTTGGGGGTTGGACTGATCGCCAACGGTGCGCTGCGCGTGTCGGGTTGGGCGCGCGTGCGTGGGCGGCAGTTCGACGCCATTGCTGCCGTCGCGGCGAGCGCTCCGAACTAGCGGAGCGTGACGTTCATCGTCGACGAGTAGCTCTGCACCACGCTCGTCACGCCGCCGAGCGTACCAGACCCCGCCACGCTGAAGCCGAGCACACCGCTCACGACGCCACCCGACAGCGTGCCGGCAAACGACGTCTTGCTCGTCACCGCGTAGCCGGCATTCGTCGCAACGCTCTGATCGTCGAAGTGAATGTCGGCCGTCGTTCCGGTGAGCTTGGGTGCCCAGCTCGTCGCAAGATTGCCCTTCGCGGCGCAGCTCGCGGCGCTCGAGTGCGCCGTTTCGGTCTGCATCCCCGCGATCTGCGCCGAGCCGACCATCGCGCCGGAAACCTGGTCGATCGTCATGGTCATGGTGCCGGCCATGGTGTACGTGTTGGTGCACGGGAACGTGCCGCCGCCGGTGAGGCTCGTGCTGACCGTGGATTCCACGACCTGCGCGGAGTACGTCCCCGTGTAGGTTTTCGCCGTCGTGGCGACGTCGGTCGTGGACGCGGCGCACGCGCCGCAGAGGAGAAGAGCGACGGCCAGAAAACGCGCTCGCATTGGGTTCTTCGTCAGGGAAGCGGCGGAGCCATGATATCCAACGGATACTATGGCTCCGCGCGACCCGGCGTAACTACTGGAGCGATTCGTTCACGGAGCCGTCACGGTCCGGTTCGACTTCGTCGCATTGCTGATCTGCAGATCGAACCCCTGCGGCGTGGTCGTGTGATAGCTCTTATAGATCGCCTTCGGATCGTCGATCTTGAGCGCCGTGCCCGTATCCTCGCGCCCGTTCAAGCCACGCGAATCGAGATCGGCTTTCACCTTGGCGTAGTCGAACGGCTGGATCCCGAACGAGATGTGCCCGATCGACGCGCGGCGCACCGCGGGCATCGGACGCGCCGTGTTCATCGGATTGCCGCCGCGAATGATGGCGTTGCCGCAGTCGTCGCAGATCCACGTCTCGTTCTGGCTCCCTTCGTCGCCCTGCGGCTTCCAGCCGAGGAGCGCCTGGTACCACGCCGCGCTCTCTTTATAGTTGGTGACGCCGAAGGAGATGTGATCGAGCCACACCGTTTTCCAGTCCGTGGACGCGAACGGCGCCGGCGTGGACAGCGACGCGTTCGCCGCCGACGCCTTGCGAGCCTTCGCGTAGCCGCCGTTGCTGATCTGCACGTCGAAACCGTCGGGATCCTTGACATGGAAGCTCTCGAATCCCTTGCCGTCGTTGTCCGCCACTGGGTTGAGGCCGCGCTTCTGCAGCTCGGCTTCGACCTTTTTGGCGTTCCACGGCGTGATCTGCCAGGAGAAGGAATCCCACACCGCCTGCACGGGCGCGCGTGGCGCACCGCCGCCGGCGCCACCGCGACCAGCGCCGCGCCCACCGCGCGCTGCCGCCGCTGCGCTGTCGGCGGCCGTCATCACGCGCGGCGGCGGGGGCGGCGGAGCAACGTAGCCGTTGCGAATGATCACCGTGCCGATGTCGCCGATGTCGAGCACCGCCTGCGAGCCGTCGTCGCTCCGAACCTTCCAGTTCATCAGCGCGGCGTAGTACGCGGCTTCCTTCTTGTAGTCCACCGTCTGCATGGAGAAGTGATCGAGCGCGACAGTCTTCCAGCCCGTGGGGGCGAAGGGTGCTTTCGCCGACGTGGTATCGCAGGCCGGTGTGCCTTCGGCGGGGCGGCCCTTGCAGCTGCCCTGGGCGGAGGCGACGCCGATCGGCAGGAGCGCGAGCGATGCGAACGAGGCGAACGCGGCAAACATCGTCGTACGCGTCAGTGAAGCGACTTTGTGCATTGAGTCCTTCTACAGGTGAAAGGGTGGCCAGATACTCTACGCGCGGGGCGCACCCGCCGCTGGCCGCGCAGGCAGGGGCTGCGGATGACGAATCTACCGCCCACCGCAGATCCTGCGAGGCCTGGCGGCCGCCCGTACGAGACGGTCGCCGACGTGGCGTTGAGAGGAGATGACAGAATGGATGCAGACGCAATCATCGTTGGCGCCGGTCTCGCCGGAATCGTGGCGGCCGCGGAGCTGGTCGACGCCGGCCGCCGTGTGATCATCCTCGACCAGGAACCGGAAGCCTCGCTCGGCGGACAGGCGCACTGGTCGTTCGGCGGCCTCTTTCTCGTCGACTCCCCCGAGCAACGGCGGCTCGGCATCCGCGACTCGAGAGCGCTCGCCTGGGAAGATTGGACCGGCTCGGCCGGCTTCGACCGCCCCGAGGATGCGTGGGCGCGCCGGTGGGCCGAGGCGTACGTCGACTTCGCGGCGGGCGAGAAGCGCGCATGGCTGCACGCGCAGGGGCTTCGTTTTTTTCCCGTCGTCGGCTGGGCGGAACGCGGTGGGTCGCTGGCCACCGGACATGGCAATTCGGTGCCGCGCTTTCACGTCACGTGGGGCACCGGGCCCGGAGTGCTCGAGCCGTTCGTGCGGCGCGTACGCGACGGCGCGGCGCGCGGCCTCGTGTCATTCAAGTTTCGTCATCGCGTCGACGCACTCGAAGCCACGAACGGTGCGGTGAACGGCGTGCGGGGCGACGTGCTCGAGCCGAGCGATGCCGCGCGCGGCGAGGCGAGCTCGCGCGTCGCGATCGGTGAGTTCACGCTGCACGCACCGGTGGTGATCGTGACGTCGGGCGGCATCGGCGGCAACCACGATCTCGTGCGGGAGAGCTGGCCCGCGCGCATGGGCGTGCCGCCTCGCCAGATGCTGTCCGGAGTGCCGGCGCACGTCGACGGCCGCATGCTGGCGATCGCGGAACGGGCAGGTGGCCGCGTCGTCAATCGCGATCGCATGTGGCACTATACGGAAGGCATCGAGAATTGGGCGCCCGTCTGGAAACAGCACGGCATCCGAATCCTGCCCGGGCCGTCGTCGCTCTGGGTCGACGCGCGCGGACGCCGGCTTCCACCACCGCTGTTCCCAGGCTTCGACACGCTGGCCACGCTCGAGCACATCGCCCGGAGCGGCTACGACCATACGTGGTTCGTGCTCACGCAGGCGATCATCGAGAAGGAGTTCGCGCTGTCGGGGTCAGAGCAGAATCCCGATCTCACCGGCAAGAGCGTACGCAAGACGCTGAGCCGCGTGCTGCCCGGCGCGCCCGCGCCTGTCGAGGCATTCAAGCAGCGCGGCGTGGACTTCATCGTCGCGACCTCGCTCTCCGAGCTCGTCGACCGGATGAACGCGCTCGTCGGTGAGCCGCTCGTCGACTTCGCGTCGATCGAGCGCGAGATCCTCGCGCGCGACGCGCAGCTCGCGAACAAGTACTCGAAGGATGCGCAGATCACGGCCATTCGCGGCGCGCGGCGGTACATCGGCGATCGCTTGATCCGCGTCGCGAAGCCGCATCGTCTCCTCGATCGCAAGGCCGGCCCGCTCATCGCCGTTCGTCTCCGCATCATTACGCGCAAGACGCTCGGCGGACTGCAGACCGATCTCTCCGGGCGAGTGCTCGGCGAGAATGGCGAACCGGTGCCGGGCCTTTACGCGGCGGGCGAAGTCGCCGGGTTTGGCGGCGGCGGAATGCACGGCTACCGTTCGCTCGAAGGCACGTTCCTCGGCGGGTGCATCTTCTCTGGCCGGGCAGTGGGGCGGGCGGCGGCGGCGGAGACACGGTAGCGCGCGTACGACGAGACGTCGACGTCGTTCTTCGAGATACGACAAGCAAAAAGTTTGGCTATCCTTCGAGCGACACGCCGCCGGACTAGGTCCCTCGACCTAGATCCCGGACGATTCCCCCCACCCATTCGCGCATGCGCGTGTGAAGTTGGTTCGGGAGCCGCTCGTGTGCGGGCAGCTGGCTCATTCGCAGCATCAATTTGCGCGGCGTTACCAGCTGTTCGACGATCAGGGTGCGAACGAAATCGAGGTCCTTGGGCCGAAACGCTACCAGCTTGCTCGCTGCGAGGTCATGCACCTCGACACACCACCCGATGTTGCCATTGGTATTGTCGTTCTGCACGCGAATGGCCCGGTCTTGCCATCCGATCGGCAGCACCGCGGCCTCGAGGCCAACGCCATGCACGTAAAAGCCGTGCGCCTCATGAAAGCGAGACAATTCGCCCAGGTTAGCGTCGATCACCGTCAGCTTGTCGACGGCATTGACCGGGGCGATGTCTGCTTCGGCGGAGTGCCGCAGGGATGCCGGCGCGCACGAATGCGTGCTCCAGTTGTTCACGCGTCATCTCGCGCGCTCCAGCGCGGCGAGCGCTTCGGCCTCCGAGTCGGCTTCGACTACCGCGCGGCGCTCCGCCGAAGTCAGCAGCCCCAGCGCCGGCAGTGACTGCCGCAGGCGGACGGCACGCTCGCTCCCACTCACCAGGAATTGCTGAAGCTTGGCCGTCGGCATGGTCGACAGGATGCGCAGCCACTCCTTCAACTCGCGCCCCTCTTGTTCCGATGCTTTGTCCATGCGGGCACTGATGTGTGTGCGCGCACGTCTCACGATGCTTGGGTCGCGTCGGATCTTCGCCGCAATCGCGACGGCGAGCATGCGGGCGCCGGTATCGTGTTGCCGATGCATGCGCAGATTCCGGCTGGAGCGCACCCGGCTGACGTCCTCGACTAACGCCGTGGGCGGGATCCCGGCGAGCAAGAGGGCCTCGTCGAGCGATTCGATGGCCACTCGTACGGGCACCTCGCTGCGCGATAACCCGATCACCTCGATGTGTACTTGGAAGGCGCGCTCGATTGCCGTCAGCCGGTCTTCAACGTGATCAACGATCTTGGGCAGGGATCGCGTATCTGCCACGATGTAGCACGAAAGTGTGTCGGGGTCGTCAGCCTGACGTCCGCGCGGCGGCTCCGTCAGCCATGCCGACGTCACCGCTGGGCCGACGTCTGCGAGGACGGCACGGAGCTCTGAAACCAGCGAGTCGACGCGAGCCTCCTCGGCCCGAAAGAGCGCCGCGATTGGCGCGGCGAGCGGGTGGGTCTTTCGGAGCCTCACTTGGCGTGAACTGCCCGCTCCCACCAATTCAATGATCCCAGCGCGCTCCAACGCGGCGAGCACCGGGTAAACGCCGGTGCGGCCGAGCTCCGCTCGACGTGCGAGCTCTCCGGCGCCCAAAGAAGTTCCCGCGACCGTCAAGGTCCGAAGCAGACGCACGTTCGCTTCGGTTCCGAGGATTTCATTCAGTGGAGCGCGAAGCGCGCTCTGCGACTGTGGCCGGGGCATGAGGCTCGCGTTCCCGCTGGCTGTGTCTAATCAAACGGACATTGGTCTTATACATAATACATATGTCCTGTCGATAAGACAAGTAATTGTGACCCGCCCCGCTCGCCAACCTGCCCAATCCATAACCACCGGGGAGCCCTTTGGTCGCCGAGACAGTGGATTGGCCGGAGGATACGGAGCTGAATCTGCCCGCAATCCTCAGGGTGCCTGCAATCTCCCCTTGCGTTTCTACTGAAGACACCTCATACTCGTCTCTCACATAGAAACCATATGGGAGCATGCCCGCACCCACCATTGACGTCCTCCGCGGCACCCTCGACCTCCTCATCCTCCGCGCCGTCAGCTGGGGCCCCACCCACGGCTATGCCATCGCCCGCTGGATCGAGCAGGCCACCGACGACGTCCTCCGTATAGAAGAGGGCACGCTCTACCCGGCGCTCCACCGCCTCGAGAACCGCGAGTGGATCGCCGCCGAGTGGGGAACGTCGGAGAACAACCGCCGAGCCAAGTACTACACGCTCACGGCGAAGGGACGCGCGCAACTGCGCGTCGAGACGCAGAACTGGACGCGCTACTCCAGCGCCGTCTTCGCCGCGCTGAAAGCGCCAGCCCAACCCGCATGAAGCAAACACCCGCCTGGCGGCGCTACGTCACCTTCTGGCGCGCCAACATCACGCAGGACGTCGACGACGAGCTGCGCTTCCATATGGAAATGCGCATCCGTGAATACATGGCGCGCGGCATGCGCGAGGACCAAGCGCGCCGCGCCGTCTTCGCTCGCCTCGGCGACGTCGACGCCGCGAAGGCCGAGTGCGTCGAGCTCGGTCAGGTGCGCGAGACGCATGCGAAGCAGGCCGACTTCCTCGACGGCGTGCGCTCCGACGTCCGCTTCGCGCTGCGTTCGCTCGCCCGCGCGCCCGGATGGACCGCCGTCGCGCTCCTCACGATCGCACTCGGCGTTGGTGCGACGACCGCCGTCTTTCGCGTCGTCGACACGCTGCTCGTGCGGCCCTTTC
Source organism: Gemmatimonadota bacterium (assembly GCA_028287235.1). Taxonomy (GTDB): domain Bacteria; phylum Gemmatimonadota; class Gemmatimonadetes; order Gemmatimonadales; family Gemmatimonadaceae; genus JAQBQB01. The sequence goes on from JAQBQB010000008.1 coordinate 62,675, forward strand.
CGTATCCGAATGGGTCTCGCGTATTCATGGCGCGGCGCGAGTTCACGATCGACGGGCAGACAATCCCCGTGCCGCCCCCGTCCGGCATCGCCGATGAATGGCGTAAGCATGCCCAGGCGCTCGAAGGCGCGGCCCACGTCACTAGCACGGGCTCCATGACGCTGGGCGCCGGAGTGCAGGGTCTCGCGGTGCACGCCGCGCGGATCGACACGAGTTTTCTCGCCTTCGCCGGCGCGCACCCGCTCATCGGCCGCAACTTCAACGCAAGCGAGATCGTGCCCGGAGGCCCCGCCGCGATGCTGCTCACCGAACAGCTCTGGCGCCGCGCGTACGGTGGATCGTCTGACGTCATCGGCACCGTCGTGCCGCTCGACGGCAAGCCACGCACGATCGTCGGTGTTGTGCCGGCGTCGCTTCTCATTCCGGACTTCAGAGGTGAGCGCGCCGATTTGCTCCTTCCCATCACCGGGCCGACGGGCGGCGCGGTGCTCGTGCGGCTCCGAGCCGGCGTCTCATCCACGGCCGCGACCGAGGAGCTCGCCGCGATCATGAAGCACGCGCAGCTCCCCGACATCCGGCCGGTGCCGATGGAGATGCCGTTGCGCCTCACGCGGCCGCAGGACTGGCTGGCGATTCGCCAACCGCTCGTTATGCTCACCGGCGCGGTGGTGCTGTTGTTGCTCGTGGCGTGCACCAACGTTGCGCACCTGCTGCTCGCGCGCGGCGCGGCGCGACAGCGCGAGTTCGCCGTTCGCCACGCACTCGGTGCGGCGCGGTCCCGTCTCCTTCGCCAGCTCGTAACTGAGAGCGTCGTGCTCGCGCTCATGGGAGGCGCGCTGGCGGTGTTCGTCGGGTGGACGGGGCTCCGGGTGCTCGCGGCGCTGCGACCGGCCGAGATGGTCGCGCTCACGTACGTGTCGTCCGACGGCGGCGTGCTTTCGATCGCGTCGGTGCTCGCGATTTCGTGCGGGCTGGCGATCGGACTCCTCGCCGCGCTCCGTACGGCGCACCGCGAACTCGGCGTCACGTTGCGTGTCGGCGCGTCGAACACGCCGCTCGCCGGCCGCCGCCTTCGTGCGTCGCTCGTCGTCGGAGAAGTTGCGCTCTCCGCGACGTTGCTCGTGGGCGCGCTGCTGCTCATCCACGCGATGTTCGACTTGCAGCGTATGCAGCTCGGCTTCGACGCGCGCGGCTTGTATGCCATCTCGTTCCACCGGCCGGAAGAGGAGACCTCCGCCGCCAAGGTGGCATTCGCGTCGCTCGTCAGCGCACGCGCGGCGGGCATTCCCGGAAACGACGGCGTCATGATCGGGGCGACCGCGCCGGGGACGCGCGGACCGCGGATGGTCGCGGCGTTCGAGACGCCGGAGCATTCGCTGACGCCGGAGGACGCAGCGGGCTCAATTGCCCTCTACTCCGTTGAGCCAAACTACTTCGCGATGATGCGCATGCCGCTGGTCGTTGGCCGCACGTTCGACGAGGGTTCCGTCGCGCGCCATGAGGTGATCGTCAGCGCCGCGCTGGCGCATCAGGTTTGGCCGGACGGTAACGCCGTCGGCCGCGTCATGCGCAATGCCGTGCCCAAGTCTCGCGGCGTGATCGAGCCCTGGCAGACGGTGATCGGTATCGTCCCCGACGTGGTAGGGAGTCTCGTCGAGGGAGCGACGCCGGCGCTCTACCGGCCGTTCGCGTCTGAGACGGGTGGCTTCCTGATCAATGGTGTCACGCTGCTCGTCCGGCTTCGCGGCGACGATGGCGCGGCGCGGCTCGAGCAGTTCGCCAAGTCGATTCAGCCGGGCAACTCAGGCACGGTCATCACGAACGTGCGGGAGACGATCGATGACACGATGGCCGAGCCGCGATTCATGATGCGCGTTCTCGTGACGTTCGCCGTGCTGGGCGTGGTCCTCGCCGCGATCGGGTTGTTCGGCGTGATCTCGTACAACGTCGGGCAACGCACGCGCGAGATCGGCGTGCGCATGACCCTCGGCGCGACGCGCGGCTCCATCGCGCGCCTCGTGGTGGGCGACGGAATTCGTCTGGCACTGCTCGGAATCACGCTCGGGCTGTTCGGCGCGGTCGAGGCCAGCCGCCTCATTCAGAAACTGCTCTACGGCCTGCCGCGGCTCGATCCATTCTCGTTCGGCGCCGGAGCGGCGCTCCTGCTCGTCGTCGCCGTCGCGGCCTGTGTCGTCCCGATGCTGCGTGCGACCGCTGTCGATCCGGCGGTCGCCATTCGGGTGGACTGAGACGTCGTTTGCGCCCCGCCATGCGGAACCGTGTCCTCCTGAGGGAGCGCAGCGACCGAAGGATCTCTGTTGGCCGCGGAGAATTTCTGTCTCTCCTCGGTGGAAAGGGAACCTTCGCTTCGCTCAAGATGACATCATTTCGCACCCGGATCCTTCTCTCGGTCGTCGGCGCCAGCACCTTCGCAGCTGGATGCGCCGACGCGGCGGCGAGAGGCGGATCGGACCGTTGGCTCCTGGTCGCCCGCGACACCAACTACAGCATCGCGATCGACACCACGCGCATCACGGGACGATACGCCCGCACGTACACGGTCTGGTATCGCACCGACCACACGATTCCGCGACTCTACAAGGACAAGGAGTTCAACCGCGAGATCGTGCAGGGCGTGCTGCAGTGCGAGGACATGTCGTTCAAGATCGCCAGCGTCGACATGTCGATGGGCGCGCGTTCGCCGGTCGTGCAGCAACGCGCCGAGGCGGGCGAGCTTGGCCAGCAGCCGTGGCGGCACGTCGCGCGCGAGACCATCGAGGGGCGCGTCGCCCGAGCGACGTGCGACTACGCCCGCCGCTACGCGACGCACCGCCGGTAGATTGTCGACCCAAGCCAGCCAGGCCCTGCGGGGTCGTCCTACCAGGCAGATGTTATAGGAGTGCTTACCAGATCTCGCTCATTAACGTACTGGTGTGTATCTTAGCGGCCACTCCTTAGCCTGGATGGCTGTGAAATGGCGCCTACACCTACCAAAGTCGCGAGCCGGATCGCGGCGGCGATCAAACGATTTCAGCCGATCCTGGCATCCGCGCGCACTCGAGACGTCAACGAATCCGACACAGTCGTGATCGTAGCCGACATGCTGTGCGAGGTCTTCGGATACGACAAGTACTCGGAGGTCACTTCCGAACACGCGATACGCGGAACCTACTGCGACCTAGCGATCAAAGTGGACGGATCGTTGGCGTTTCTTGCCGAAGTGAAGGCGATTGGATCTGAGTTGAAGGAATCGTTCGTCAAGCAAGCCGTCGACTATGCGGCCAATCAGGGCGTCGATTGGGTGATTCTCACCAACGGAATGATTTGGCGTGCCTACAAGATTGGCTTCGCGAAACCGATCTCACATGAGCTCGTGCTGGACATCAGTTTCGCAGACTTGCTTTCCCGCAACAGCGATCACGTCGATCTGCTCTTCCTGTTATCCAAAGAAGGATGGCAACGGTCGAAGCTTGGTGAGTACCAAAGCCACAAAGAGGCCCTCAGTCGATTCTCGATAGCCGCAATCATGCTCTCCGACCCGGTTCTCGAGGTAGTCCGTCGAGAACTGCGGCGGCTCTCGCCGAATGTAAAGGTGGACATCGCAGACGTTCGGGCCGTCTTGGAGGCGGAGGTATTAAAGCGGGATGCCCTGGAAGGTGAACGAGCCACGCTTGCGAAGCGACTCGTCGCGCGCGCGTCGAGTAAGTTGCTTCGGCAGCAGCGAGGAGAGCCCGCGCCGATTGACCTGACGACAGCGAACGGCGAGGGGCCTGACTCGTCGGAGCTCGTGTCCTAGGTGGGATAGCGGCCAAGTACCCAACGTGCAGCCTTCCGTCGAGTAGATTCGGTAGCACCACTTCCAGCCGCCTCCACGCTCGGACCGAATGACGACCGCCACCGACCTCCTCGACGCCAGCCTCGCCGCCATCGCCGAACATGGCGCGCGAACCAACGCCTTCATCTCCGTCGATGCCGACGCCGCTCGCGCCACCGCGCGCGCGCTCGACGACGAACGCCGGCGCGGCATCGATCGCGGGCCGTTGCACGGCATGCCGATCTCGATCAAGGACCTCATCGACGTCGCCGGCCAACCGACCACCGCCGCGTCGCGTGTACGCGCCGGCCACGTCGCGTCGCGCGACGCGACGGTTGTGCAGCGACTCCGCGATGCCGGCGCGGTGCTGATCGGCAAGACCAATCTCCACGAGTTCGCGCTGGGCACCACGAGCGAGGAGACGGCGTACGGTGCCGTGCACAATCCGCACGACGCCGCGCGCTCGGCCGGCGGCTCGAGCGGCGGATCCGCCGCCGCCGTCGCACTCGGAATGGGCGTCGCGTCGATCGGCTCCGACACCGGCGGTTCGATTCGCATTCCCGCCGCGGCCTGCGGCGTCGTCGGCCTCAAACCGTCGCTCGGCGAAGTCCCTCTCGACGGCGTCGTGCCGCTCAGCACGACGTTCGATCACGTCGGCCCGATCACGCGCTCCGTGGCCGACGCCGCCAACATCTGGGCGGTGCTCGCCGGCCGCGCGATCCCACGCATCGAGACGCTGAGCCCGAGCGCGGTGACGCTCGGCGCGCTCGGTGGATATTTCACGAATCTCTTGGACGCCGAAGTTCGCGCGGCGTTCGACGACGCCATCGTGCAGCTCCGCGCGGGCGGTGTGTCGATCGCGCCGCGAACGATCGAGGGTGCCGAGACGATCGTCGACACGTACGTCAACATCTCGTTGCCCGAAGCGGCGCACTGGCACGCAAACGTCCTCGGCACGCTCGACGTCCGTGCGGCCGACTATCACCCCGCCGTACGCGAGCGTCTCGAGCGCGGACGCACCATCTCGGCGGTGAGCTATCTCCGCGCCATGGACACGCGCGAGTTGCTCATGCGCGCCGTGGATTCCGCGTTCGACGGTTGCAGCGCGCTCGTGCTGCCGACGCTGCCGATCGTCGCTCCGATGCACGGTGCCGTGGACGTGACGATGGACGCACGCTCGGGGGAAACGCTGCTCGTGCGTGCAGCCATGCTGCGTCTCACCCAGCTCTTCAACGTCACCGGGCATCCCGCGATCTCGATTCCGATACCTGCCGCTGGTCTGCCGGTGGGATTGCAGCTCGTGGGTCGGCGCGGTGATACCGAGACGCTCCTGGCGGTGGCGATGGCATGCGAGCGCATGTTCAAATGACAGTTCGCTAGTGCTTCTCCGCCCGGTGCGCTGTAGTATGGCAGCACTGGATTGTCCCATTCCCGCGGAGACTCCTGTGCATAGCTGCATGTCCGTCGTCAGTCGCGGTCTGTTGGCCCTCGCCTGTCTCGCCTCTCTCTCCGGCGAGTCGGGCGCGCAGACCGGCCGGATCGTCGTCGACACGGTGCGCTCGGCGTCGCTCGCCAATCGCATCGGGCGGCCCGCGGAGACACGCGTCTCCGTCTACCTGCCGCCCAGTTACGACCGCGCGCCCAGCGCACGATATCCGGTGGTGTATCTGCTTCACGGGTTCGATGCCAACGACGTCGGGTGGATTCGGCCGGGCCCGTTGGTCGGCGTGGCCGGCATCATGGACGGGCTGATCGCCTCAGGAAAAGCCAAGGACATGATCGTCGTCATGCCCAATGGGTCGACGCCGCTGGGCGGAAGCTTCTACGTCAATTCCGCGGCGAGCGGCAATTGGGAGGATTTCATCGCGCGCGACCTGATCGCGTGGACGGACAAGAGATTTCGAACGATTCCGCGGGCCGAGAGCAGGGGAATCGCCGGCCACTCGATGGGCGGTTTCGGCACGCTGTACCTGGGAATGCGACATGGCGGCGAGACCTACGGTGCGCTCTACGCCATGAGCCCGTGCTGCACGGTGCCTGCGTCATTCGACTCCACACGCGACAGCCCCGTCTGGGACGCGCTCGGAACCGCGACGTCGATCGACGGGTGGCAGCGCAAGCCCTTTCCGCTGCGGGCGACCGCGGCGATCTCCCAGGCCTTTGCCCCCGACACGACTCGCGCGCCGCTGTACTTCTCGCCGCTCGAAGTTCGGCGAAACGGCCGGTGGGAACAGAATCCCGAGGTGGCGCGGCAGTTCGACGAGCATACGCCGGTGCTCATGATTCCGCGCTACCGCGCGAATCTGGCGGCGATGCGAGGCGTGCAGCTCGACATCGGTGAGCAGGACAACATGGTCGATCCGCGCGACGCCATGCGCGTCGATACGGCGCTCACCAAGGCAGGTGTGCCGCACGTGTTCCAGCTCTTTCAGGGGGACCATGTCAACCGCATTGGCGCGCGTCTCGAGAATGCGGTGTTTCCATTCTTCTCACGCGTGTTGGTGTTCGAGTCGCGAACGCAGACGCCGCCACACTACCGCTATCGCGTACTCGGCGCCTTCGATGAAGCCACCGGTCAACCGATCGAAGACGTCGAGGTCAGCGACATCCTTTCCGGCGCCAGCTCGCTGACGAGCGTCACTGGAACGGTGAGCCTATTCTTTCTTCCCGACAGTGGAAGCCTCGTTCGCCTTCGGAAGGTCGGCTACGAGATGCAGACGCTTGCCGTCGCGATCACGCCCGCCGACACCGCGCCGGTGACGGTCGTGCTTCGCAAGGCGGTGGTCTTGCCGACCATGACGGTCATGGACTCTACGCCCAGCTATCGCTCGGGACGGCTGCGCGGCGCGGAGGAACGCGTCAAGGCGCGCGCCGGCGGCTACTTCATCGACGAAGCGCAGATGCGCAAATGGGACAGCTCGACGCTGGCGAACGCGCTGATCGCGCGAGCGCCCGGCCTCATGCCCACGCCGGGCGCGCACGGCGAGACGTACTTCGTGTCGTCCCGGAAAATGTGCAAGCAAGCATTTCAGTGTAGCACGCGCCCGGACTGCTACATCTCCGTGTACATCGACGGCGTGCTTTCCGCAGTGCGGCCGGACTTCAGCCGGATGTCGACGATCGACTACGCCATCGCCGAGTTCTATCCAAGCGCGCCGAGCGAGCCGGTGGAGTATCCCGGCCCGTGCGGTTCGCTGCTCCTCTGGTCGAGAGAAAGCTGAGCGGCAACGCATTGACGAACGCAGTCACGGGCAGACGAGCCGTTCGCGCGCGTCCGAAGTTGTCCGCGTTGGCTGCAGTTCACGCCGCCAGATCAACCCCTCGCGTCTCCGGCGCCATCCCAAGACTGATCAACCCCGGCGCCGTCATCGCCATCGCGTACAACGACACCGGCAGCGTCGACCCATACGTATTGAGCAGCGCCACGCCGATCAACGGCGCCACCGCGCCCGTGAACACCGTCGCCATCTGATAACCGATCGAGAACCCCGTGTATCGCGCGCTCGTCGGAAAGAGCTCGACGAAAAACGCCGACATCCCGCCTACAATCACGCCGTGACAGATGCCGCCGACCGCCGCCACGAGCATCACTGCTGCCACGCCGCCCGTCGCGGTCGCGGGGAAGAGGATGAACGCCCACAGCGCCGCGGCGAGTAGCCCGATCGCGGTGACGGGCCGCCGCCCGATGCGATCCGACAGCGCGCCCGCCGCGAAGATGGTGATGATCTCCGCGATCGATCCAACCGCCGCGCCCTCGAGCGCCACCGTGCGCGGGCGGTGCAGCACGCGCGTCACGTACACCACGTAGAACGTCGTGAACACATAGAACAGCGCGTTCTCGCCGGCCTTCACGAAGAACACCGTCAGCACCGATCGCCAGTGCGCGGCGAGCGTGGTCGCCAGCTCCGACTTCGGCGCCTCGGCGCGGCGCGCCACGTAGGCGCGATAGAGCGGCGACTCCTCGACGCGCGTTCGCATCCAGATGCCGACTCCGATCAGCACGCCCGACGCGAGAAAGGCGAGCCGCCATCCCCACGCGGCGAATGCCGCTTCGCCCAGCACGAGTCCGAGCGCCGCGAGCACGCCCGACGACAGCAGGTTGCCAGCGGCTCCTCCGATCATCGGCCACGCGCTCCAGAATCCGCGCCGCGCGGCCGGCAGACTCTCGGCGACGAGCAGCAGCGCGCCGCCCACTTCACCGCCAACAGCGAGACCCTGAATCAACCGAAGGACGACGAGCAGCGCCGGCGCCGCGACGCCGATCTGTGCGTAACCGGGCACCAAGCCAACGCCCATCGTCGCGACGCCCATGAGCAGGAGACTCCACACGAGCGCGCGCTTTCGGCCATATCGGTCGCCGAGCACGCCGAACACGACTCCGCCGAGCGGGCGCGTCGCGAAGCCCACGGCGTAGGTCATGAGCGCGAACAGCACGCCGTTGCGCGGGTCGGCGCCGGGAAAGAAGACCCGGTCGAACACCAGCGCCGCGGCCGAGGCAAAGACGAAGAAGTCGTACCACTCCACGATGGAGCCGATGGAGCTCGAGACCAGCAGCCTGCGGGGAGCGCTCTTCGGTGGCATGTCGTTCCGGGCGAACGAAGCGAGGGAGGGTCTTTGCTGTTCCCAATAATAGGACGGTCGCTGTCGTGTCGGAGAGGTCGTCGAGCCCTATGTCGATTTCGCGACACCTCGTTCGACGTGTCGGTAGACGCGACGACCCCCGCGTCCAATTGCCGCGCGCGAGACAATTTTTTCTCTGCGAGAGACAATTTCTTCTCTCAACGACGCAACAGGGAGTGCGAACGATGAAATTCATGACGATGGTGAGCTCCGCCGAGTCGGACGGGCCGCCGCCGCCGGCACTGATCGCGGCCATCATGCAGCTTGGGGCCGACGCCGCCAAGTCCGGTGTGCTCGTGGAACAAGGCGGACTTCACCGGACGTCGCTCGGCGCCCGGCTCAGCATTGCCGGCGGCAAGCTCACCGTGACCGACGGACCGTTTTCCGAGGCGAAGGAAGTCGTCGGCGGCTACGCGATCTACAGCGTGAAGTCGAAGGCCGAGGTGCTGGAGTGGACGAAGCGCTTCATGGGACTACACCTCGAGCACTGGCCGGGCTGGCAAGGTACGGCCGAGGTGCGTCAGATCTATGAGCCGGGGGACTTCCCACAATAGGACCAAGACCCCGGCCTGTCAGGTCGCCGGCTTGGCGAACCGCTTGAAGAAGCTGTTCGCGTTCCACGCCGGCCGCGTCGCGCGGTCGGCGACGCCTTCGACCAACTTCAGATAGACGCGGTTGAAATCCGCCGCCGACTGCCGGTCGATCGGCTGCAGGAGATCGTCGGAGGGCGCGTGATACCGCTCGGCGCGCCATCTCTTCACGATCTCGTGCTCGGGTGATCCCGCATCGAAGCCGACTTTGAGTGAGATCGCCGGAACGCCTTCGCGAATGAAGCTGTATTGGTCGCTGCGCGTGAACGCATTGCGCAGCGGTTCCGGATCGCCGAGCACGCGAAGCGACAGCGGTGCGGCGACGTGGCGAAGATCGTCGCCGAGATCGGATTCCTCGAGCCCTTGCGCGATGATGCTCCTGAGCGGAAAGAGCGGCAGCGGCATGTCGACGTTGACGTCGGCCACGATGTTCGAGGCTGTCACCGTGGGGTGGCGCGCGTAGAAACGCGAGCCGAGCAGCCCTTTCTCCTCCGCCGTCACGGCGAGAAAGACGAGCGAGCGCTTGGGACGGCGGGCGCCGCCCACCTTGAACGCCGCCGCGGTCTCGAGCAGCGTTGCGATGCCCGACGCGTCGTCCATCGCGCCGTTGTAGATGCTGTCGCCCTTGATCGGAATGCCTACGCCGACGTGGTCGTGGTGCGCGGTGAGCACGACGTACTGCTTGGCGAGCGTCGGATCGCTGCCGGCCAGAATGCCGACGACGTTGTACGACGTCACCTGCGTCGTGACCGTGGAGACGTTGGCGCGAATCGAGATGGGGAGAGTGAAGCGCGGCAGCGGCTTGCCGCTGTCGGCCGTGGCCATGAGTTGCGCGAAGGTATGTCCCGAGCCGGCGAAGAGTTTGTCGGCGCGCGCCGGGTTGATCGACACCGTGAGCTGCGCCCCCGCGGCCTCGCTGAGCGCCGGATCGGCGAGCGACATCTGCGGCATGAAGCGCGACAGCTTCGAGCGATCCCAGGGAATGTCCATTCCCTTGGGATTGGGAATTGAGAGAACTCCAATCGCGCCGGCGCGCTTGAGCGCCTCCCACCGGACGTTCTGATAGTGCGCGAGCAGCGGTCCGGGAATGCTCGGCGGGCCGCCGGTCACGAGGAGCACCAGCTTGCCGCGGAGGTCCAAGCCCGTCAGGTCGTCGTACTTGAGCTCCGGCACGGTGAGTCCGAACCCGACGAACACGACCGGCGCTTCCAAGTGAGCCGCCGGCGCGGACCGCATGCCGATCGTCGCTTCATCGCCGAGGACGATCGGCTCGGCCACGCCCTTGCGGACGATCGCGAGGCTCGACTTCGGCTCGTCGATGCTGCGCGAGACGAATTGCACCGGCTGGAGGAAGCCGTTCACGCCTCCGGGGGTGAGGCCGTCGCGCGCGAACTGCGCGGCGATGTAGTCGATGGCTTTCTTGTCACCGGGGCTTCCCGTTTGGCGGCCGCGCATGCTGTCGTCGGCGAGCATGGTGATGTGATGCCACCAAGCGTCAGCTTGGGCGCGCGCCACTCCGGGAATCGCGAGCAGCGTGACGAAGACGAACGCCGTAGCGCGACCGTGGAAACGGTGTGTCATAGACGGGAGCTCGGATTGCGAAGACGGGATTGGCTGCGCGGAGCGCGGCCCGAGGCAAAGGTACGAGGCGGAAAGATGGCAGCTCGCTCGAGGGAAGGCGAACCGGGCCGGGGTCGCGGCCGAGCCCGCTCCGCAGGTGACGCCGGGTGCGTCATTTCTGTGACGGCGATCCCAGCACCTCCGCGGTCCGGAGCCTATGCTGACAGACGCCTTCCTGAGAGGGACCGCAGTGAAATTACGACCGTCGATCCTCGGCGCCGGCCTGTTGCTCGGTGCCGCCGCGTGCATGGATCTGGCAACGACTCCGACTGCCGCGACAGCCGCGGCGGCACAGTCTCCGCCCGCGCGTGCCGACGCGCAGTCGTCGCCGCAGCTCCTCGTCTGTCCCGCGACGCAGACGCAGCGCACCACCGCGATCGTCGGTCTCCTCGGCGGCATCGTCGATTTGGGCGGAGCGCGTATCGAGATTCCGTTCGGCGCCATCCTCCAGCCCACGTTGCTCGAGATCGTGGTGCCGGAGTCGCAGTACATGGAGGTGGAGGTCCACGCCGTGGGGTTGACGAGCTTTCTGTTTCACCGGGCGGTCGACATCACGATCGACTACTCGCGCTGCGGACCGGATGCGATCCCACCCGGCGCGCAACTGCAGGGCGTGTACATCGACGGCGACTCGAAGGCGGTGCTGCAGCAGATGGGCGGCGTGGACGATCGCGCCTCGCATTCGATCACCTTCTCGACCGGCCACCTCTCGGGTTATGCCGTCGCTTACTAGGGGACGCTACGTCACGCCGCTGGGTCCGCGCCCCTATCTCGATCGCGGGCTCCGCTACGAGCAGGCGGGCCTCACCGAGCAGGCCATCGATGCGTACGAGAGCGCGTTCGGCGCCAGCGTCACGCCCGTCGAGCGTGCGGAAGCACACATCCGGCTCGCCCGCGTTCAGCGCACGTTGACCAACTGGGAGGACGCGATCGCTCAGGCCCGCGAAGCCGTGCGCCTCGCGGACGTTGCGGGCAACGCCGACGTCGCGGCCGAGGCGATGAACGTCGAGGTAGGGGTGCATCAGCTGCGCGGCGATTTCGCGGCGGGCGAACGGCTCGCACGCGTCGCGCTGGGGCGCGCGCACAGCCCGCGCATTCGCGGCATGCTTCTGCAAAACCTCGGCGTCATCGCCGCGCAGCGCCATGACTACCGTTGCGCGGAACGGCTCTTCAGCGAATCGGTGGAGGCGTTCAAGGCGGCGCGCTACGAGCTCGGAATGGCGATCGCGCTCAACAATGCGTCGGCGGCCGCGCGCGACTGCGGAGACTTCGACCGCGCATTGGAAGTGGCCATCCTTGCGACCGAGGTGGCCGAGCGCATCGACGCTCTCGACATCGTGATGCTGGCGCGGCAGAACCAGGCGCACGCCCTGCTCGAACACGGGAGCATCGACCGCGCCGAAGTGCTGCTCGGCGAGGCGCTCGGCCACTACGCCGCGACGGGCAACCTCCTGCGCCACGCCGAGTGCCTGGAGATCATGGGGCGCATCAACGAATGGAGACCCGGCTATCTCGATCCGGCGGTGCGCTGCTATCGCCGCGCGGCCGAGCTGGCGGTCCAGGTGAGCGACCGCGTGTTGGCGGAGCGGCTGCAGCGGCGGTTGGCGACGCTCGGCGACGTCGCCCCAGATTGCGCCGGTGCTTGACTCGAGCCGTTCGGCGAGCGTAGTCTGAGCGAACTTTTCTTCGGAGTCTGACCGGTCCGATGCTCCGTTCGCTCGTTGCCGCACCCCTCCTCTTCGCCGCGTTGCGCACGTCGAGCGCGCAGCGCCACGTCGTCATCGATACCGACGTGGGGCCCGACGATCTGATGGCGATCGCCTTCCTCCTCGGCCGGCGCGACGTGCACATCGACGGCATCATCACCGAAACGGGGCTGGCGAACGCCGACGCGGGCGCGCGTAACGTGCTGCGTCTTCTCCATCTCGCCGGCGCGAATCGGATTCCCGTCTACGTCGGCATCGCGAAGCATCTTCAGCCGACCGAGCCCTTTCCCAAGGCGTGGATCGACGCGAGCGAACAGCTCGGCGCCTCCGTCGCTCCGCCCGCCACGCGGCGGCCCGAACGATCGAGCGCGATCGACTATCTCGCGCGCGTGCTCTCGGCCAAGGGCACGAGCGTGGAGCTGCTCGCACTTGGTCCGCTCACCAATGTCGCTCTCGCGATCCGCGCGGCGGGTCGCGGCCGCGTGCAGCCGATTCGTACGGTGATCATGGGCGGCGCGGTGGACGTCCCCGGCAACCTCGTGACGCCGGAGATGAAGACCGACAACACGAAGGCCGAGTGGAACATCTTCAGCGATCCACTCGCGGCGCGCGAGGTGTTCGACTCGCCGCTGCGCGTGGAGCTCGCCGCGCTCGACGCGACGCGGCACGTGCCGATCGATTCCTGCTTCGTGCGCGTGATCGGCTCGGGGCCGTCTACGCCGCGGCGCGCGTACGTGGGGCGCATCCTGGGCGCGGAGCGCGACTGGATCGAGCGCGGCGACTATTTCGCGTGGGATCCGCTCGCGGCGGTGGCGCTCGTGGACAAGCGGGTCGTTCAGTTGTCCAACGACCGGCTCACGGTCGACGTGACGCCGCCCTTTCTCGGGTGGACGCACCGTGCGCCGCGTGGACGTGCGGTAGCCGTCGCGTCGACCGCCGATCGCCAGGCGTTCATGCGCGTGTTCGACGCAGCGCTCGGAGCGCGGGGCGGCAGGCGCATGCCGGCGTGTCCGTAACTTCGGCTGGAGCCGCGATCGTCACATCGAATTGGTGATCGAGAGTACACATGAGAGAACACGAACGGGCGCCGACATGGCGGCCGTTCGTGTTTGCAACATCGATATGTGCAAATCGTCATGCGTGCAGCGTCTCCTCCGGCAGATGTGGCGTCGTACAGCGCAGGCAGAGTTGCACAAGTATCACTCCAACAATCGAGACGTTCGTGGTAAACCGACTGGTTCTTACACGTGTGAGTGGATCGTTGGGTATGGCACTCGCGGCGGCGATGCCGCTTGCGGGGCAGACGACGCGCGCGGCCAACGCCGACGTTCCGGTCACGAAAGTGATTCTCTTCTCGTCCGGCGTGGGGTATTTCGAGCACGCCGGCACCGTCCACGGAAATGGCGCCACGGAGCTGCGGTTCAAGACCGCGCAGATCAACGACATCCTCAAGTCGATCATGCTGCAGGATCAAGACGGCGGCCGCGTCGGCGCCATCTCGTATCCGTCGCAGGACCCGCTGGCGAAGACGCTGCGAAGCTTCCAGGTCGACATCACCCAGAATCCCACCCTCGCGCAGCTGTTGACGCAACTGCGCGGCGCGCGCGTCACGATCCAGACGCAAACCCAGACGTTGACGGGCACCGTGCTCGGCGTCGAGACGCGCACCAAGCCGGCTGCGCCAGGCGAGGCGGCCTCGGTGTCGGTGTCGGTGCTCAACCTGCTCACCGGCGCCTCGATTCGCGCCGTCGAGCTGCCGTCGATCAGCAATCTCTCATTGGACGACCCGCAGCTCCAGGACGAGCTCACCAAGGCGTTGGCCGCGCTGGTGCAGGCGCGCGACCAGGACAAGAAGCCGGTGACGATCAACTTCAACGGCAGCGGCGATCGCCGCGTGCGGATCGGCTACGTCGTCGAGACGCCGATCTGGAAGACGAGCTACCGCCTCCTGCTCGGCGACAAGGGGACGCGTGCCGACTTGCAAGGCTGGGCGATCGTCGAGAACCAGACGGAGAGCGACTGGAGCGGCGTGTCGCTCGCGTTGGTGAGCGGCAGGCCGATCTCGTTCATGATGGATCTCTATCAGCCCCTCTACTCCACGCGGCCGACGGTCGTGCCGGAGCTGTACGCCGGGCTGCGGCCGCAGGTGTACGAAGGCGGAACGGCGGCGGAGCGGGAGCGTGTCATGATGGATTCCGTCAGGATGGCGCCGTCGACGTTGCGCCGCCCGATCGGCGCAACGCAGCTCAGCCAGGTGGTCACGACCAGCGCCATCAGCTCGGCGGCCGCCAACGGACCGATCGACATCACGACCTCCGTGCAGTCGATGGCCGCTACGGGGAAGCTGGGCGAGCTGTTCCAGTACACCGTTCCCAACGTCACGCTCGCCCGGCAGAAGTCCGCGATGCTGCCGATCATCACCGACAGCGTTCAGGTCGAGCGCGTGTCGATCTACAACGAGACGGTGCTGCGCTCGAATCCGCTCAACGGCGTGTGGCTGAAGAACACCACGGGAAAGCACCTCTTACAGGGACCCGTCACGGTGCTCGAGAAGGGCGGCTACGCGGGCGACGCACGCATCGACAACGTGCCGCCCGGCCAGGACCGGCTGCTCAGCTACGGCATCGACCTGGGCATGACCGTCGCGACGAAGCGGACTGGCGTCGAGACGATCGTCACCGCGAAGATCGATCACAGCATGTTGACGCTCAGCCGTCGTCGAATGGGGTCGACGGAGTATTCGGCCGACAACAAGACCGCGGCCGACAAGATGCTCGTCATCGAGCACCCGAGGTCGACGAGCGGCGACTGGAACCTCGTCGACACGCAGAAGCCGTTCGAGACCACGCCCACGCACTACCGGTTCAAGGGGAACGCGCCGGCCAACAAGGTGACGACGCTCGTCGTCAAGGACGAGTTGGTGTTCAGTGAGACGATCCCCATCGCCGGGACCGACTTCGGGTACCTGCGGCTGTTCACCACCAACGGCGAGATTCCCAAGGCGATTCGCGACGCGCTCGCGAAGGCGGTCCAGCTCCGGCAAGCCATGCTCGACGTCGACCAACAGACGAAGGTGCGGACGCAGCAGATCGCCGACATCACGGCGGAGCAGGGACGCATTCGCGAGAACATGAAGACGGTCGCTCCGTCGGGCCCGTACTACGAGCGGCTGCTGGCCAAGCTCAACGAACAGGAATCGACGATCGAGAAGCTGCAGGCCGAGCGAAACGACCTGGCGGCGAAGCGCGACGCGCTCCGGCGCGAGCTCGACGATTACGTGAGCGGGCTGACGCTGGGGTGACGCCGCGACGCCGAACGGACGTGACGATGAAGTCTTAATATGCGATCACATACGATAACTATTGATTGCTGCTTCGTCACGATGCCCCGGATTCGGAGCGAGACGATCGCATCGCTCATCTTTAACAGACCGGTCGCTTGCCGCCCGCGAGATGCGACATGTCGAGCGTCGCTTGGCCGGCCGGTGTGGCACACTGGCCGGTCGATGGCGCGTCCGGCCACCTGATCGACGGCTGTCGTCCCTTGGCGAGCGCGTCGGCGTGCAGGAAGTACGTTCCCACGCCCGCCGCACCCTGCATGAATCCCGTCTGCGCCACCACCGCCTGCGGCGACACACGGTTTTCGGCCTGAATCCATTTCAGTCCATCGCCGTCGGCGGTGGCGCGGGCGAGGGTGTTGGCGGAGACGCGTTGCACCATGTCCGCGTACGCGGCGTTGGGCATCGTTCGCTGTAGCGAGATGAAGAATTCCCCGACCCCGGCGTTGCCGCAGCACTGGCTGATGTTGTTCCAATAGCCGGCGGACTGCGTCTCGGGAACGCCCGCGGCGATCGCGGCCCCTGCGCACTGCTCGACGAGTCCATTCCACTTGTCGCGGCGCGCGATCTGAGCCAGCTGCGCGAATAGCCGCGCGGTGCCTGCTGGGCCGTGGCACCAGCTCAGGTAGTAGAGCTCCTCGCCGCCCGGCTCGTGATGGAAAACCTTGAACTTGCCGCCGTCGGTCGCGGCGACAGCCTCGAGATACCGTGCCGCGGACAGCGTCGCGGCATACATCGACGTGTCCGACGTCGCCTCGAACAACTTGGCGAGGAAGAAGCCGACCCCCGCCGTGCCATGAGAGAAGTTGGGATAGAGAGTTGTGACGCCCGAAGCGAGGGCCCATTTGGTGCCGGCCTTCTGCGGCACGCCGACCTCGACGAGATGCCGGCCCGCCGCGAGTGCCAGCGCGCGACTCGGCGGGTCGCCGACGGTTTGATCGGCCCACAGTAGGAAGAGCCCAATCCCCGCGCTGCCGCTGATGACGTCGTTCGTCGCGCTGGGCCCGGACCATTCCGCGCCGCTGGCGGTCTTCTTCGCCAGCTGGTGAATCATCTCGATCGCCCGCCTGGCCGCGTCGCGGTATCGGCCCTCGCCCGTCGCGCGGTGCGTCTCCTCGAGCACGAACGCCGCGCCGGCGAGACCGTCGTACAGCCCAGACGCCTCCGCGGATTGCAGCGCGGGCAGCTGCGCCGTCAACTCGTTCGCGCCGAGTCGTGCGTCGTCGAGCCAGCTTCGGTCGCCGGTGGCGTCGAAGAGCTCGAGGTGCAAGAGGATGACGCCGGGCATTCCGTTGTAGAGATCATAGCCCACGGAGTCCGGCTTTAGCGGATCGGCGGGCCAAGTCACGCCGTTCTTCGTCTCGATGCGCGATCGGCGAATCCACCGCGCCGCCTTGAGCGCGACATCGAGGTCGTTCACGGACTTGGCGACAGGCGTCGCGCCGGGCGTGAGGGCGGACAGCAGACTCGGGCCAGCAATCAACCCGGCGGCGGCGCCGAGCCCCGCGCCGAGCAGCTCTCGGCGTGAGATGGTGTGGCGGCACATTAGAAGTCTCCCTCGGTCGCATCAGGTCGGCAGGTCTTGCCGGCAGGTCTTGCATTGTACTCGATCGAGCGCTGCAATCGCTAGCAGTCTCGCCTGCAGCGTGGAGCGATGTGCCGCGCTCCACGCTGTACGACTATCGCGGAGCCGTTAGTTGCGTCGCTTTGACGCGCTGTCGTCGTCGCCGTCGTCGGGCGGAATGCGGCCGTTGATCGCGTCCATGTCGGGCTCCCCGTCTTCGGCGCGAAGCGGCACCTGCGTGGAATCGGGCGACGTCATGCCGCGCCCGATGACGCGCTTGCCCGACTGATCGGTCTGTTTATCCGTGCTGCCCTTCGCGCTCTTGCTCTGGCTGTCGCGGTCGTTGGTCATTCCATCCTCCGTGGGTGTGATATTCTGACGGCGATCACAGGCGCACGGTGCGTGCCGGTCTCAGGGCAGAGCACGCTGCGAATGATGCCTGATGATGAAGGCCGCCCCTCCGTGATCGGCGGGGCGGCCTTCGTCACCATTCTCCCAAGTCGTGCGTTACTGGAACGCGCTCACCACCTGGGTCACGAGGACGGCGCCGGTGCTGACGTCGGACAACGTGACGGTGAACGTATGGGTCGTCCCCTGGCAGTTGACGAGCGTGGAGCTCGCCGACCAAAGGAACGTCGTGCCCGCGGGCGATCCCTTGAGTGCCAGGTAGTGCGGAACGAGCACCGCGCACGCCGGGTCCGGATTCTGATCGACGACGTCGACCTCGAACAACTTTCCGCCGCCGCCGCCCGTCGAGCAGTTGGTGACGTAGCCGCTGAATCCGATTCCGACGCGCGAGGTGTAGAGCACGGTCGAGTAGGTGTTGGTCGGCGTGAGCGAGCCGCACACGGCGTTCGCTGAGCCGCCACCGCCGCCGCCGCCGCCACCACCGCCACCTCCTCCACCGCCCCCGCCTCCACCAGCGACGGTGTCGACGCTGGCCGGTTTGCCGGCGAAGCTCGGGCCGGCGAGCGATCTGCGCGTGGGGCTGGACACGTCGCTGCATGCCGCAGCGAATCCGGCGAGGAGGATGATCCCTGAGAGGGACCGCATACGAGTGATCATTGGAACTCCAGAATGAAATGAACGGAGGGCGATGGAGATGGTTTACCGGTAAAGCAATCGGAGGCCCAGTGATCGCGCGGCCTGTCGCTGCGTCATAAGTCATTAGGGGACACTGGCTTGTGCGACCGTGCAGCGTGCGGCCCACAACGCTTGGTCCGGCTCGCGCCGAGACAGGCTGCATCATTTCAAGACGATTTCGTCGTTCGTGTGCGGGCAAAGGCACGCCGGTTCAGCGCCGCGTGACATCGCACCCTCGCGCTGGGCGCAGGCGGCCGGTAGCGTCCATGCACTCGCTCCCAATTTCATGAACGCCATCGCCTTCCTGCTCGCCGCACTTCCTCAGGTCCAACAACAACCGCCTGCGCGCACTGTCTCCGATCCCGGCGTCATCGCCACGGGACAGCGCGTCACCCCCGCCGGCGTGCAGAGCGTCTTCGAGGGAAAGGTCGGCGGCGTGCGCTTCGGCAAGACGTCGGACGAGCTGTGGATCGCCGTGCCCGGGTCGGTGCAGCGAGTCGCCTGGCGCGACAACCGGATGCTCACGCACGCGCATGTGGACGGGCGTCCCGGTATCTACGCGCTGTCGATCGATCCGGCGACGCATCGCGCGCTGGCGTCGTCGGTCGGACGATTGGCCGCTTCGGCCGGCGCACAAAATCAGCGGCGTCCCGCGGTCGCGCAGCTCAGCACCTTCGACGCCGACGCGTGGGGCGACTCCGCCACCGTGCGCTTCAACTCCGGGGCGCTCGGCGATTTCATGGCGGGAGCGCCGGCCGTTGCGGCGCGACCCGGTCTCGATGGCAAGCGCCTCGCGGTGCTTCCGCTCCCGGCCAACGACTCGCTCGCCGTGCTCGACGCCGAATCGGGTGCGTTGCTGCGCAAGATTCCGCTCGGCGTCGAGCCGATCGCGGCCGTGATCTCGTCCGATTCGCGTGTCGCGTACGTGTCGGTGTTCGGTGGACCAAAGCCGACGGCCAAACAGCGCGCGTCGATGCAATGCTGCGACGTTCGCTCGGAGGCCGTGCGCGTCGACGCGCGCGGCATCGCCGAGCCGGGAAGTGTGACCCGCGTCGATCTCGCGACGGGAACAGTGGGGCGCGACATCATCGTTGGACGTCATCCCACGTCGCTCGTGTGGGACGAGACGGGTGAGCGACTGTACGTTGCCGCCGGCAACTCCGACTCCGTGGCCGTGGTCGACACGAAGATGAACGCTGTGGCGACCTACATTCCGATCGCACCCTTTCGGGAACGAAAGGCGGGCCTTGCTCCCACCGCGCTCGCGCTGTCGCCCGATCGCCGGACGCTCTACGTCGCGCTCGGCGGCGTGAACGCGGTGGCTGTGTACGACGTGAGCGTCGCGAAGCCGGTGCTTCGCGGTCTGATTCCAACCGCGTGGTATCCGTCGAGCATCGACGCGAGCGCCGACGGGCGGTACATCGCCGTGGGGTCGCTGTTCGGCGTGGGCTCGGGTGAGGGAACGCACGGCGGCCAGCGCGGGCGATTCGTGTTCGCCATTCGCGGCTCGGTCAATGTTATTCCCGTTCCGAGTGCGGCCGAGCTCGCGGCGTACTCAGTGGCGGTGAGCGAGAACAACAAGCTCGCGCTCGCGTCGTCGCCGGCCGCTATCGCCGCTGCGTCGGCCGGCAACGCGGCGCCGATGGCCGTGCCGCACCGGCCCGGCGATCCGTCACTCATCAATCACGTCGTGTTCGTCGTGAAGGAGAACAGAACTTTCGATCAAGTGCTGGGCGACCACGACCGCGGCGCGCGCGACAGCTCGCTGGTGATGTACGGCCGCGACGTCACGCCGAACACGCACGCCCTCTCGCGCCAGTTCGTGACGCTCGATCACTTCTTCGCCTCCGGCGGCAACTCGGCGGACGGCCACCAGTGGCTCACCCAGGCGAACGAGACCGAGTATCCGATGTGGCCTCTCTATTTTGGGAGGAGCTATCCGTCGGAAGGCATCGATGCGCTGACGTATTCGTCGGGTGGTTTCCTCTGGGAGGCGGCGCGCGCAAAGGGAAAGACGGTGTCGGTGTTCGGCGAATACGCGCCGGCGACGAAGACGTCGTCGGACACGGTGCGGCGTCGCATGCTTGCGCAGTATCGCGAGCGGCCGAATGACTTCGCGTTTCAGCGCGACGTGTTGAAGGCGCGCTACAACACGCATTCCGACATTCCGTCGCTCGACCGCGAGCTGGTGCGTGAGTATCCCGGCTGGACGGAGGAGGTGCCCGACGTCCTGAAGGCGGGCGACATTCTCGCCCATCTCGCCGACTGGGAGACGCGGCGCGAGATGCCACAGCTCGTGATGATCATCTTGCCGAACGACCACACGGTTGGCACGTCCGCCGGTTGGTGCGCGCCGCGCGCGTGCGTCGCCGACAACGATCTGGGACTCGGCAAGATCGTCGAAGGGCTCAGCCATTCGACGTTCTGGAAGGACATGGCGATTCTCGTCGTCGAAGACGACGCACAGGACGGCGTCGATCACATCGACGGGCATCGCACGGTGGCGATGGCGATCTCGCCCTACATTCGCCGCGGCGCCGTGGACTCCACGACGTACACACAGCCGAGCATGGTGAAGACGGTCGAGCTCATGCTCGGCTTGCCGTCGATGTCGATCTTCGATCTCGTGGCGACCGACATGCGCGCGAGCTTCCTCGCGCCCGGCGAGAAGCCCGACCTCACGCCGTACACGGCCATCGAGCCGGTGCAGTCGCTGTTCGACGTCAACCAGCGCGTCGGCTCTATCGACGGAAAGTTCTCCGCCGAACGGCGGAACGCGGCGCGGGAGTCGGCGCGCATGGACTTCCGGAATCCCGATGAAGCGCCAAGTGAGCGGTTGAATCGAATCTTGTGGCACGACGCCAGAGGGTGGAGCGCGCCGTATCCTGCAGTGCAACGAGCGTTGTTCTTTCCGCTTGCCGTCGACGTTGCGGACGAGGATCGGCGCGAGAAACGGCCCGCGGCGAAGAAGCGCGAGTGAGCGGCGCGGGTTGGTTACACCTCCGTGACCGGCCCTTGAAGAACGCCCCGGATACATCCTGGTACGCCGTAGCGCATCGTGTCGAGAGAAAGCCGTGACCCTCGCGTCACGGCTTTCTCGTGAACGGCGCCGAGTCTTCTCTCTTCGAACTTTCGAGATGAGGCCTGGATGCTGTGCGATACCTTGCGATCCCTGACGACGAGCGTGGCACTGGCGGTGTTGCCACTCGGTGCGTGTGGCGCCAATGCGCGCGCGCAGTCCGCTGCCGGCGTCGAGATGCCGCTGCCGGTGTTGATGAGCATCGCGGCCGACTTCGATGCCGGCCGCAATCCGATGTACTGCTACTTCGGGAGGGCGGCCGCCACCGCGCAGCCGCTCGTTCATGTCGACTCGATGACGACGATCTCGACGCCGAGCGCCTGTCACGGAATTGGCGTCGCGTACATTGCGCAGATCGAGGACCGAGCGTTTCTCATGCACGCGCTGCGCGGACTGATCGAGAGCAACCCGGACTTCCTCGTGGTCAGCGCCTTCTATCGGACGGAGGAGTTGATGCGCGACGGCGAGTGTGTTCGGGCGGCGCGGGCGCTGTCGGTGCTGCGAGCCGCGCCGCCGCGCGTGGGCGCCAGCGGCGCGGGAAGCTCATCGTAGCATCCGGTTACAGTGCAGTCACCAATTCTTGACGAAGGGCGAACAGGTTGGAGGGCGACCGTGAACCTTCCTCCTTCCTCTTCGTCCCCATGAACATGCGTGCGTCTCGCACCAGTGTCGGCGTGCTTGCAGCAATGGTTTCCGGCGCGATCCTGATCTCCTGCGCCGCCGACTCGACGTCGCCGGCGCTCGATCCAAACGGCATCGCGTACTCCTTCGCCGTCGTTGGCTGCAATCGTGTGGCGGCTCCTGAATCGCTCGGCGTCGTGAGCACGGCGAACGTTCAGGAGCTCAACCGCACCTTCGCCGACATTGCCGCGTTGAACCCGAAGCCGAGCTTTCTTTTCTTCGCCGGCGACCTGGTGTTCGGCTATACGAACGACAGCCTGGCGCTCGACCGCGAGTTGAAGGGGTGGGTGGCACTGTACCAGGCGTCGCCGCTCGCCAGCTCCGGTGTCGAGCTGGTGACATTGCCGGGCAATCACGAGACCGATAACCTGGCCAAGGTTGCGTACTCACCGGGTGAGCGCACCTGGCTGCGCGACATGGCACCGTACATCACGCGCGGCGGCAACGGGCCCACGGCGGGCGGCGCCGACGCGTTGGCCACTGATCAGAGCAAGCTCACCTACTCGTTCGATTTCAAGGACGCGCACTTCGTCACGCTCAACACGGATCCGGTCGGCAAGGATTGGCACGTGCCCACCGCATGGGTTACCGCCGATCTCGCCGCCGCGAAAGCGCGCGGTGTGAAGCACATCTTCGCGATCGGCCACAAGCCGGCCTATCCCTATCCGACTGTTCCGACCGACGGTCTGTCGTTCGACATCCCCGCACGCGATGCGTTCTGGAGCGTGCTGGCGAACAATCAGGTCGAAGCGATGTTCTCGGCGCACAATCACGTGTTCTATCGCACCCAGCCCACCGGCAAGACGTGGATGGTCATCGCCGGCAACGGTGGCACGCCGATCGACGCGACCGCCGACCAGACGATCGCCTCGACGGGAAGCTATTTCGGGTTCACGCTGGTCACGGTGACGAACAGCGGCCGGGTGTTCTCGAAGAGCTACGGCCGTGACGTGCCGGCCGCGGGATACGCGACCGCGCCGACCGTCGCAACGACGCTGCGCGATTCCGTCGAAATCACCTGGAAGTAGTGCCGATGAAAGGGCCGGCTGTCGCCGGCCTCGTCGGGTTGTGCGTCGCCGCGTCCATCGTGGGCGCGGCGATCCGGCGAGGGCCCAACTCCGCGCCGAGCGCCACGCTGGGCGACGACGTCCGCCATTGGATCGCGCGCGACGCCGATTCGCTGGACGCGGCGATCGTGCAGCTCGGCGTCGCGCTCGGCGACACGACCGTGGACGTTCGGCCCGCATTCCGACTCGCCCGCGCGCGCTACAAGCGCCTGGAAGGTGTCGTGGAATTTTACGCGCCGGCGTTGGCGGCGGCGTTCAATTCGCGCCGCATGGAAGTGGACGACGACGACGCGCCGCCGCCCTCCTCGATCGCCGCGAATGGATTTCCCGCGCTCGAGGATCTCCTGTGGCCAACGCTGATCGCCGCACGACGAGACAGCGCGCGGCGCTTGGTCAACGCCATGCGTCCGTCGGTCGCTCGCGTGCGCGGGCTCGCGGCGGCCATTTCGCCGACCGATGCGCAGGTGATCGAGCTCACGCGCCTCGAGCTCGTTCGAGTGTCGACGCTCGGGGTCGCCGGCTTCGATGCACCGCGCACCGGCGAGGCGATGGGCGAGTGTGCCGAGGCGCTCGCGGGTGTTCGCGCGTTGTACGCCGCCGCCGGTGCGCGCTGGCCGCGCCTCGGCGCCGAACGCCGGGCGCTCGACTCCACCCTCGCCGCGGCGATCGGTTAT
The DNA here is from genome assembly GCA_028287235.1 of Gemmatimonadota bacterium. Lineage (GTDB taxonomy): Bacteria > Gemmatimonadota > Gemmatimonadetes > Gemmatimonadales > Gemmatimonadaceae > JAQBQB01. The sequence continues at coordinate 86,510 of JAQBQB010000008.1, forward strand.
CTCCGTGCACACGGCGACTTCGTCGCGTTCGACCGGTTGGCGTATCTCACCGACTTCGGCGAGCCGGCGGCGCGCGCGCTCGATGCCGTTCGCCGCGCGGTGAACGCGCCGTCGATCTCGATGCGCCGCGGACTGCGTGCCACCGTGGCCTCGCCGTACGCGGTGAACGCCTTCGATCCGCGCGCCTATGCGCCCGCCACGGCGCCGCCCTCGTCCGACTCGCTCGTCGCGTTGGGGCGGCGGCTCTTCTTCAACCCCGCGCTGTCGGGGACGGGAAAGCGCAGTTGCGCCTCTTGCCACGATCCATCGCGCGCATTCGCCGACGGGCTGCCGAAGGCGGCGAGCGTCGATCCGCGCGGACGAGCGGTTGCCCGCAACACGTCTACGTTGATCAACGCGGCGCTGCAGCCCGCTCAGTTCGCCGACGAGCGCGCCGTCGCGCTCGAGGATCAGATCATCGAGGTGCTGCGCAGTCCGGCGGAGATGGGAAGCTCGGTGGACGCCGCGGCGCGCGCGGTGAGCACCGCCGCTCGCCAGATGACGCCGCTCACTCTCAGGCAGGCGCTTGCGGCGTACCTCCGGACGTTGGTCGCGCTCGACTCGCGCTTCGATCGCGCGGTGCGCGGCGACGGCACGGTGCTGAGCGCCGAGGAACGGCGGGGCTTCAATCTGTTCATGGGAAAGGGAAGCTGCGGCACATGTCACTTCGCGCCCCTCTTCGGCGGAACCACGCCTCCGCTCTACGTCGGATCCGACGTGGAGGTGATCGGAACGCCGGTGAGCCCGGACCGGCCGGCGGTGCTCGACGCCGACTCGGGGCGCGCGCGCATAGATCACCGGCCCGAGCATCTGCGCGCGTTCAAGGTGCCGTCGCTCCGAAACGTGGCGCTCACGGCGCCCTACATGCATCACGGTACCTTCAGCACACTGGATCAGGTCGTTCGCTTCTATGACGGCGGTGGTGGACGCGGTGCGGGCGCGCGCATCGCAAACCAGACGCTCGCCGCCGATTCGCTGCATCTTTCGGCGAGGGAACGACAGGCGATCGTCGCGTTCCTCGGTGCGCTGACCGACACCGCGAAGCTCCGGCGCTAGCCGGGTGCTGCAACCGACCAACTTCGGAGCGACTCGTGCAACTTCTCGTCATTCGCCACGCGATCGCCGTCGAGCGAGTGTCGTTCGAGGCGACTGGAAAGCACGATGACCTTCGTCCGCTGACGCCCGATGGCCGGCGAAAGATGCGGCGCATCGCGAAAGGCTTGCAGTGCATGGTGGGACGCCCGAGCCTGCTGGCGACGAGCCCGTTGACGCGCGCCGTCCAGACGGCGGAGATCCTCGCCGACGTCTACGGGATGAAGATCGGCGACACGGTCGAAGCGCTGCGACCGGGCGGCCGCGTGACGATGTTCGCGCACTGGGCCAACGAACACGATGCCGACGCGACCATCGCGATCGTGGGGCACGAGCCGCACCTGAGCGGGCTCGTCTCCTGGTTGATGTGCGGCGACACTGAATCGCACATCGCGCTCAAGAAGGGCGGCGCGTGCCTGCTCACGATCGAGGGGCAGGTGCGGCGCGCGAGCGCGACACTCGAGTGGCTGTTGACCCCCGCGCAGCTGCGCCAGCTCGGCGAATAGCCAGGCGGCGGCGCGTCATCCGTGACGCGCTCGTGACGGTGGCGCGCTGATATCCCGACGCGTGCGCGGTACCATGTGGAGCAACGGTCCACCCCTACCCCCGGTCGCTCAATGAACAGTCGTCATCTCGCAGCGCTGCTGCTCGCGGCCGCACCGTGCGTTTCCGGCGCGCAAATGCCGTCGCCGAGCGATCGGCCGGCGCTCGTCGTCCTGATCGCGGTCGACCAGCTTCGCGGCGACTATCTCGACCGGTTCGGATCACAGCTCACGGGCGGTCTCGCGCGCTTTCACGACCGTGCGGCGTACTTTCCGCACGCCTGGCAGGATCACTCGAACACCGAGACCGCACCCGGCCACGCCACGATGCTCTCCGGCCGCGAGCCGGTGCACACCGAGATCATCTCCAACAATCGCGGCGTGCCCGACGCCACGGCACCGCTGATCGCCGCGAACGGCGCCGGCGCGTCGCCGCGACGCTTCAACGGCACGACGTTGTACGACTGGATGCTCGTGCGCGACTCGAGTGCGCGCGTGCTCTCCGTCTCGCGCAAGGATCGCGGCGCGATCCTGCCGATCGGCCGCGCCAAGGGCGACGTCTATTGGTTCGCCGACGGCAAATTCACGACGAGCCGGTACTACGCCGACACGTTGCCGGCATGGGTGCGCGACTTCGACGCGCGCATTCCGTACGATCGTCTCGCGAACACGCGCTGGGACTTGCTTCTGCCCGCCGCGCAGTACCCGGAACCTGATTCGGTATGGGCCGAGAACGGCGGCGCTGACAATACCTTCCCGCACACCCTGCCGGCCGCGGACGCGCTCCGCTCCGGGATCCAGCAGTATCCGTGGATGGATTCGTTGACGCTTGCCTTCGCACTCGACGGCGTTCGCGCCACGCGCGTCGGCAAGCGCTCGATCGAGTCCATGATGCCGAATGCCATGCCCGATCTCCTGTCGATCTCCCTGTCGACGACGGACGCGATCGGACACGCGTTCGGTCCTGACTCGCGCGAGATCCACGATCAGGTGCTGCGCGTCGACCGATGGCTCGGGCAGTTCTTCGCCTCGCTCGAGCAGGAAGTACCCGCGAGCCGCATCGTGTACGTGCTCACCGGCGATCATGGCATCGCGCCGCTGCCGGAGCTCGCCGCGGCGCGCACGGGCCGCGGCGGCCGCCTCTGGCTCGGCGACATCGCCAACGCAACGGAAGCTGCGCTCGAACAGCGGTACCACACGGAGTTCAGCATCGAGTTCGACAACGGCTTGATGTTCGGCGACGTGGCCGCGATGCACGCGCGCGGTATCGACGTCGACAGCATCGCGCATGCGATCGTTGCGGCGGGAACGGCGCGACGCGGGGTGAGCGTGGGCTTCACTCCCACGGCACTCGCGACGTCGAGCGACAGTGTCGCCGTGCGCTGGCGGCGAACGTTGCCGTCGAACGTCGGCTGGATCGTCGCCTTCGGCGCCGCGCCCGATTATGTCTGGTCGCCGGGCAAAACGAGCGCCGAGCATGGCACGCCGAACGCGCTCGACCTCTCGGTGCCGATCTCGTTCGTCGGCGCCAACGTGGTGACCGGCCGTTACGAGCAGCTGGTCCGCACGGTCGACATCGCGCCTACGCTTGCGATGCTGATCGGCGTCACGCCTACCGAAGCGATCGACGGCATGGCGCTCGGTGACATCGTTGGAAGGCGAAGCCAAATCCCCCTCACGTGTCACGCTTCTCCGTGCCCGTCCGTGACATCTCCCTCGCCGCTGCGCTTCTCGAGATGACCGCCCGTCACAACTCCATCTGATACCGAACGAACCCTCGGTTCTCCGCGACCTTGTCGTACAACCGTCGCGCCACGGCATTCGACTCGTGGGTCATCCAGTAGACACGACTACACTCTCGCCCCCGAGCCCAGTCTGCGACGGCGGCGATCAGTGCCCGGCCAACGCCCTGGCCGCGAACGTCGGCCGCGGTGAAAAGATCTTGCAGATAACACACGTCCGCCGCGGAAGTGTTGGCGTGCACGAGGAAGTGGGTGATCCCGACCAGCCGGCCGTCGAGCTTCGCACCCAGCGCGTGCATGCGGGAGTCGGTCTGGAATTCTACCCATGCGCGCTCGTACAGCGCGTGCGGCAGGTCGCGCTCGTAGAAGTCCATGTATGCGCGGAAGAGCACTTCCCAGTCGGCGCGATCGGCGGGGGCGAGCTTGTCGATTGTCAGCATGTGCCGAAGCTATCGGCACACGGCGCATGCAGTAGAGCCAGAACGCCCCCGACCGACAGGACCAGACTCAATCGGCGCGCAGCGCCGTCACCGGATCGATCGCCAACGCGCGCCGCGCCGGCATCCAGCTCGCGAGCAGCGCCGTGCCGATCAGCACACCGATCACCTCGACGAACGTGCTCACGTCGCCCGGCGCGATGCCGAACAGCACCGCCTGCATCTGGCGCGTGAGCACGCTCGCGGCCAGCGTTCCGACGATCACACCGCCGATCGTCAACGCCATGCCATGCCCCATGACGAGCTTCAGCACGGCGCTCCGCGGTGCACCGAGCGCGGTGCGCACGCCGATCTCCTGTCGCCGCTGCGCGACCGCGAAGGCCAGCAGGCCGTAGATCCCGAGCGCGCCGAGCAACAGGCCGATGAACCCGAAGATCCCGAGCAGCCACGCGAGGAGCCTCGGCCGCGCCACTGCGCCGCCGAGCATCTGCTCGAGCGTCGTCACCTCGGCGATGGGCTGATTGCGGTCGACCGACCAGATCGCATTGCGTACGGTACCGGCGATCCGCATTGGGTCGCCCGTCGTCCGTACGACAATGCTCATTCCACTTCGCGTATTCTGCATCGCCGACACGTAGACCGCCGGCTCGACGGCCTCCGTCAGCCCGCGCTGCCGAATGTCCCCGACCACGCCGACGATCTGGACCGCCGTGCTGCCGAGGTGCAGCACCTTGCCCACGGGGTTCTCGCCCGGCCAGAAGCGCTTCGCCGCCGTCTCGTTCACGAGGAACACCGCCGGCGCGTCGAGACGATCGGACGGCGCGAACTCGCGTCCGCTCCGTACCGGGATGCCCATCGCCTTGAAGAAGTCGGGACTCGCGTGGTGGAGCTGCACCGGCGCGCTGTCGTTCGGACGTGCGGCAGGAAGAGCCAGCTGCTCGGCGGTGCGCATCTCACCGTTGCCGCGCGTAGGTAGGTCGTGCACCGCGCCGACGACGATCACGCCGGGCACCTGGCGAATCGCCTGGAGCACGCCTTCGTAGTAGTCCACGCGCCGCTCGGTGGTTGCGTACGTCTTCGGAATGTTCATGCGCACGACGAGCGCACTCGACGTCTGGAAGCCGGGGTTCACCGCGAGCAGCCGCGCGAAGCTCTTCGTGGCGAGACTCGCCCCGGCCGCGAGCACGACCGCGAGCGCGACTTCGACGACGACGAGCGCGCTACGCATCCGCCGTCCGGTTCCGCCAACCGATCCACGCGTGCCGGCGCGGAGGCTGCGCTCTAGCGCCGGCCCCGCGGCACGGGCCGCCGGCATCGCGCCGAAGAACACACCGGCGAAGACCGACACGAGGAAGGTGAACGCCAGCACCACGCCGTCGACGTGCAGGGCCCCCGCTCCCGGCAGCTCCGCGCCGCCTCGCGCGACGAGCGCGCGTACGGCGAGGTATCCGAGCGCCGCGCCGAGCACGCCGCCGATGAGCGCGAGCGTGAGACTCTCGGTGAGCAGTTGCCGAACGATTCGCGATCGACCGGCGCCGAGCGCCGCTCGCACCGCGAGCTCGCGTTGGCGCGTGCTCGCGCGGGCGAGCAGCAGGCTCGCGATGTTCACGCAGGTGATGAGGAGCACCATCGCCACGGCGGCGACGAGCACGAGCAGCGGACGTTCGACGTCGCCCACGATCGACTCGCGAATCGTGCGCACCGTCGCGTTGTCCCAACCCGGGTTGTCGGGATAGCTCCGCGACAGGCGCGCCGTGATGCCGGCGATCTCGGTGCGGAACTGTTCCGGCGTGACGCCGGGCTCGAGGCGCGCGATGGCCGAGATGAAATGCAGCGGTCGCGCGCGTCCGATGGCGTCGGGGCCGAAGTAGGAGAGAGGAAGCCAGACGTCGAGCGTCTGCGCCGCCGGATAGGTGAACTCCGGCCGCATGACGCCCACGACCGTGAAGGGATCGCCGTTCAACGTGATCGTCTTGCCGACGATGGTGGGCTCGCCGCCGAACCGTCGTTGCCACAAGCCGTATCCGAGCACGACCGATCGATTGTGGCCAACCTCGTACTCATCGGCCGCGAGCACGCGACCTGCTGCCGTGCGCGGACGCAGCGTCTCGAAGAAGCCTGGCGTCACGAGCGCCGCCGACAGCCGCTCGGGTGATCCGTCGCCGGTGAGGTCGATGCCGGTCTGGCCGTCGGCAAAGAAGAATCCGCCGATCACTTCGGCGAGCTTGCTTGCGGCGCGCACGTCGATGAGATCCGGCTCGGAGAACGTGCCCTCCTCGATGCCGGCGGATGAATTCGTGTCCCAGACGCGCACGATGCGATCGGCGGTCGCGAAGGGAAGAGGCTCGAGGAGCACGGCGCGCACCACGCTGAAGATCGCGGTGTTCGCGCCGATGCCGATCGCCAGCGTCGCGAGCGCGATGAGCGTGAAACCCGGCGTGGTGCGGAGGCCCCGGAAGGCGTAGCGCAGGTCCTGTTTGATCTCGTCGACGATGGTCATGCGGTGTTTCTCCCGTTCGCGCCGCAGATCTTCCGCGCGGCAGTAGTCTCTCGTGTGCTCGACGTTTCCAAATCGGCGGCGCGCTTCGGCGTCTGCGTCGGCGGCGGGCCACCCTTCGTCGCGCAACCGGGCGGCGACCGTGGCGAGGTGGAACTCGAGCTCCTCGTCCACCTCGGCGGCGATGCTCGTTCGCGAACGAAACGGAAAGCGAAACGCTTTCGGCATGGCGTCGGCTACGCCGGCTCGAGCACTCGGAAGAGTGCGGAGACGTAGCGGCGCAGCTCGACGAGCTCGGTGCGGAGCTGTTTGCGTCCTTCGGACGTGATCGAGTAGAAACGCGCGCGCCGGTTGGTGTGCGAGATGCCCCATTCGGATTCGACGAACCCCTTTCGCTCGAGGCGGTGGAGCGCCTGATAGAGCGCGGCGTCTTCGACGGCGAGATCGCCGTCGCTGCGCTCGCGAATGAGCTCGGCGATGCCGTAGCCGTGCAGCGTTTTCCAGGACAGGGTCTTGAGGATCAGGACGTCGACCGTTCCCTGGACGAGTCCGAGCGTTTCGCGGGCCATCGCTTACCTCACCGTGTGAGCACTCACCATGTGAGGCGTATAGTGTGAGTCGATCCGGGCGATCGCAAGTGGGGTGGGACGACCGGGCCCCGGCGCGGTGGCGCGGGGGGCTGCCACCGGTCAATAGCTTTCAGCCATGATGAGGCATCGATAAATGGCAACTGAAGCAGTGGAAACCGCGCCGCCGCGCGGCCATGTCACGGAGCTGGTGGAGTACCGCTGGCTGATCCTGTTGGGGCTGATCACGGCCGCGGTGATGGAAGTGCTCGACACCACGATCGTCAACGTCGCGTTGCCCCAGATGGCCGGCAACCTCGGCGCGACCTTCCAGGAGATCAGCTGGGTCAGCACCGGCTACATCCTGTCGAACGTCGTCGTGCTGCCGATGACGGCGTACTTGACGTCGGTATTCGGACGAAAGAACTATCTCGTCGGCTCCATCGTGCTGTTCATCGTCGCGTCGTTTCTCTGCGGCACGTCGACGAGCCTGGGTGAGCTGGTGCTCTGGCGCATCGTGCAGGGCGCCGGCGGCGCGGCGTTGCTGTCCACCGCGCAGGCGACGCTTCGCCAGATCTTTCCGCGCGAAGAGCAGGGGATGGTGCAGGCGATCTTCATTCTGGGCATCATCGTCGCGCCCACGCTCGGGCCCACGCTCGGCGGATGGATCACCGACCGGTACACCTGGAACTGGTGCTTCTTCATCAACGTGCCGATCGGCATCGCGGCGGCATTTCTCGTCGCCACGTTTCTGCACGATCCGCCCGGAATGCGCCGGAAGATTCCCGCCGATTGGTTCGGCATCGGCCTGTTGATCGTCGGACTCGGCTCGTTGCAGTACGTTCTGGAAGAAGGGCGCGAAAAGGATTGGTTCTCGAGCGCGATGATCGTGCGGCTCACGATCCTCTCCATCGTGTCGCTCGCCACGATGTTCTGGTGGGAGCTGTCGTCGCGCAACGATCATCCGGTCGTGAACTTCCGCGTGTTGAAGAATCGCCAGCTGGCCGGATCGATCTTTCTTTTCGTGGCGCTGGGGTTCGGGCTGTACGGGGGCATCTTCATCTTCCCGCTGTTCACGCAGAACCTGCTCGGGTTTTCGGCGACGCAGACCGGTTTGACGTTGATGCCCGGCGGTCTCGCGACGGCGATCACCGCGGTGATCTGCGGACGGCTCCTCAACGGCGCGAAGCCGCTCGTCGACGCGCGCGTGCTCATCTATATCGGCATCACGCTGTTCGTGGTCTCGATGTGGAAGCTCGGGCACCTCACGACGTTCGCGGGCGAGGCGGACGCGCGCTATGCGCTGATCATTCGCGGCGTGGCGCTGGGGTGTCTCTTCACGCCGATCAATCAGGTGGCGTACAGCAATCTCGATCCGCGCGTTGCGCAGCAGGCGTCGGGGCTGATCAACCTCTCGCGCCAACTCGGCGGGTCATTCGGCATTGCGGTGCTCGCGAGCTACCTCGACAGCCGCGCCGCGTTGCACCGTACCGAGCTGGTAACGAATCTGTACTCGACGAATCCGCTCTACGTCGAGCGCCAGCATGCCGCCGCGGCGTCGCTGATCGCGCATGGCTACGCGCCCACCGTCGCGCAGCAGGCATCGATGAAGCTGCTGGACCTCACCGTGACGAAGCAGGCGATGATGCTCAGCTACAACGACGCGTGGATGGTGATCCTCATCAGCTTCGTGCTCGTGGCGCCGGCGGTGCTCATTCTCAAGAAGCCGAAAGCGCAAAGCGCGGCGGTCGACGCGCACTGATCGCGTCGGTCCGTTATCGACATCGCTCTTGACGAACCGCCGCCGAACACACACAATGCGTACAATGCTCAGCTCAATGTTGTGTCATCTGAAGCAACTCAATCCGGCGGCTCCCCGAGGAGGCGGCGCGCGATTGTCTGCATGGTGACACGCAGCACAACCAGTTAGCAACGCGGCCCCTCCCACACGAGGGGCCGTTTTTTTTCTGTGACAGGGAGCCCGGATGCGCAAGCTCAACACCCGCAATTACCGTCTCGCCACGCGCTCGACACCGCGCGAGGTGAACCGGCAGATCGTGCTGAACCTCATTCGCGAGCATCAACCGATCTCGCGCGCCGAGCTTTCGCGGCGAATGAACGTGCGGCGCGCGGCGCTCACTGACATCGTGCGCGAGCTGATCGCCAGCGGCGCGGTGAGCGAGAGCGCGCCCTCCGCCGCCGTGCGAGGGCGAAGACCGCGCCTGCTCGGCGTGCGCACGAGCGGGCGGCTCGTCGTCGCCGTCGACATTCGGCCGGGGCGTACGTCGCTGGCGCTGGCGGACTTCAGCGGAAGCATCGTGTCGCGCGCCGCGTTCGACACACCCGCGTCGCCGGAGGAGCTGGTCGAGGAGGTGGCGGTGGGCGTCGGCAGGCTGTTGCACGAGCACACCGGCGGCGTCGACAGCGAGGGGATCTGTCACGGCGTCGGCTTGGTGGTGCCGGGAATGGTCGACCGCCGCACGGGCAAAGTGTTGTACGCGCCGCGGCTCGGATGGCGAAATGCCGACCTACGCGATCCGCTTCAGGAGCGGCTCGGCCTGCCTGTCCACGTCGAGAGCGCGCCGATCGCCTGCGCGCTCGCGCGGCTCTGGTCGTTCGCCGGCGAGACGCGCGGCGTCAACAACTTCGCGTACGTGAGTGTCTCCGACGGCGTGGGCGTCGGCATCGTGGTGCGCGGCGACGTGTTGCGCGGGGAGGATCACACCGCGGGAGAGATCGGCCACGTCTCGCTCGATCCGAATGGCCCGGTGTGCGCGTGCGGAAGACGCGGCTGCTGGGAGGCATTCGCGTGCAGCGCGGCGACGATCGCGCGGTACGTCGAGGAGGCGGGCGGCTCGCGCACGAATCGAGCGGTGATCTCCGTGGAGGAGATCATTCGGCGTGCGCAGCGGGGCGAGAAGGCGGCAATCGACACGCTCACGGAGACGGGCAGGCAGATCGGGCGCGGACTCGGCGCGGTGGTGAGCGCGTTCAACCCCAAGCGCGTGTACGTCGGCGGTGAAGTGACCGCGGCGTGGGAGCTCTTGGAGAAACCGATGCGCGAGGCGCTCATCGAGGGCACGCTCACCGATGCGGCGCACGCGACGCCCGTGTATCCCGACGCGAATCCGGCGGAGTACCGCCTCCTCGGCGCCGTGACCCTTGTCGCGGCCCCCAGCTTCGCCCTGCCCCGAGTGGGGTAGCGTTTCGCAAGAATTGCGAAACCGGCACGCCTTGCGTGTCATTCGGTCATTTGTAGACCAAAGATACAAACTTCGAGCGTCTTGTACTGCGCGGTGCGCGCAAAGTATTGTGCAATACCGGGACATCGTCACGCCCGGTCGGCCCGCAATCCAACGTCCATGCCAAGCCTCAGCCTCACGCGCAACGCGGCCCCCGCGTTCGCCACCGTAGTGCTCGACGTCGACTCGACCGTCACGGGCATCGAGGGCATCGATTGGCTCGCGGAGCGCCGTGGACAGACCGTCGCGCGCCGCGTGGCGACGCTCACCGACGAGGCGATGCGCGGCGCAATTCCTCTCGAGCAGGTGTATCGCACGCGGCTCGCGTACATCCGCCCGCGGCACGAAGATCTGGCCGCGCTGTCGCGCGCGTACGTCGACGCGATCGCGCCCGACTGCGTCGAGACGGTGAAGCGGCTTCGCCACGCCGGCGTTCAGGTGCTGCTCGTGAGCGGCGGCATTCGCAACGCGATGCTCCGGCTCGCGCTGCATCTCGACCTCGACCTGGGCGACGTGCACGCCGTCGACGTCCGCTTCGACGCCATGGGCGCGTATGTCGGCTTCGACGAGAAGTCGCCGCTCAGCACCTCCGCGGGGAAGGGCGTCGTCGTCTCCAGTCTATCGGTCGCGCGACCGGTGTTGATGGTCGGCGACGGCGTGACCGACCTCGCCGCGCGCGCTTCCGTCGACAGCTTTGCCGCCTACACCGGCTTCGTGCATCGCGAGTCCGTGGTGCGAGAGGCCGACCTCGTTTTGCATTCATTCCCCGAGCTCGCCGATCACGTGCTCGGACCACACTCATCCGCCGAGAGCCCATGACCGCAATCGCAGCAGAGCGTTTGTCCGCGCACCGACTCGACGACGTCTCGCTGGGCAAGATCGTCCAGATTCGCGAAGTGTTGCTTCGCGCGCAGGCCGCGGGCTCGCGCGTCGTACGCTTCGAGTCGGGCGATCCGAGCTTCTCCGTCGCGCCGCACGTGCTCGATGCGATCGGCGCCGCGGCCGCGGCGGGGAAGACGCACTACATCCCGAACGACGGTATTCCCGAGCTGCGTGCGGCGCTCGCCGCGAAGCTGCGCGACAAGAACGGCATTGCCGACGTCACGAACCACGACGTATTCGTCACAAATGGTGCGATGCACGCGCTCTACGTGACGTTCGGGGCGCTGCTCGGCGCGGGCGACGAGGTGATCATCCCCGACCCGATGTGGACGGAAGTGGCGGACAACATCCGGCTCGCCGGCGGCCGCGCCGTACGCGTCTCGCTGCGCGCCGAGGACGATTATGCCTACGACGCCGAAGCGATCGAGCGCGCCATCACGCCGCAGACGCGAGCGATCTTCGTGAACACGCCGCACAATCCCACGGGCGCGGTGCTGTCGCGCGAGCAGCTCGAGGCGATCGTCGACGTGGCGCGGGCCAACGACCTCTGGATCATCTCCGACGAGGCCTACGAGGACGTGCTGTACGAGCCGGCGGTGCACCATTCCGTGGCGTCGTTGGCCGGCGACTGGGCGGATCGCGTCATCAGCGTCTTCTCATTCTCGAAGAGCCACGCGATGAGCGGTCTTCGCGTGGGGTACATCGTGACGACGGCATCCACGCTTCAGGAGCGGATCGGGAAGCTGCTGCGATGCACGATCAACGGCGTGAACAGTCTCGCGCAGTGGGGTGCCCTCGCGGCGGTGACGGGCCCGCAGGACCATCTCGCCGCGATGCGCGAAGAGTACCGGGGCCGGCGCGACGCACTCGTCCACGCGCTGCGCGACATCCCGGGGATCACGCCGTTCGTGCCGAGCGGCGCGTTTTACCTCTGGGCGGAGATCGATCCGGAGGCGTACGACCGGCTCGGCGTCGCCGACGCGGACGGCCTCTCGCGGTCGCTGGCGGCGAACGGCATCGGCAGCGCGCCGGGCGATGCGTTCGGCGAGTCGTGCGTCGACGCGATTCGCTTTGCGTTCAGCTGTGACACGACGATGGTGCGCACGGGTGCGACCCTGCTGCGGACCGCGCTGCTCGAAGGGGTGTGAGCGGGTCAGCTTTTTCTCTTTCTTGCCTCACCCCGTCGGCGCCACGTGCTTGCCGCCGAGCAGGTCGACTGCCGTGTGATACAGCGCGGCACGTAGCTCGGCGCGCTGCGCGACGTGGGTGATGTAGCGGACCGTGATCTCGACGCCGCCCATGATCGGCTTGATGTTGATCGCCGGCGCCGCGGTGAGGGTGCTCAGATGCGGCGAGCGGCGCGCACCCTTCCATTGTTGCTCGGCCTGGCGGGCGCTGTCGGCGGTCGCCTCCTCCACCTGCTTCTTCACCGCGTCCACGATCACGTACGGATCTTGGCTCGCTGGAACGACGATGCGCACCTCGTCCCACAGCCATTGGCCGGAAGTAGAGAAGTTGAAATAGTGTCCTTCAATGGCGAAGCTGTTGGTGAACGTCACCCGCCGGCCCGTCGGATGGCCGGAGTCGCTCCAACTGCCCGTCTCCGAGAGCATGGTGTGGAAGATCCCCAGCTCCACGACCTCGCCGGTGACGCCGTTGATCTCCACCAGGTCGCCGATGCGGATGCCGTTCTTGCCCATCAGCACGAACCAGCCGAAGAAGCCGAGAATGAAGTCTTTGAGCGCCACGGTCAGGCCCGCGCCGGCGAGGCCGAGGAACGTTCCGAGGTTGTCGGGCGGACCGAAGATCACCAGGAGAATGAACAGCACGCCCACGACCTGGACCGACACGCGCGCGACCATGTAGAGTGTCTGCGTTTGCCGGCGGTTCGTCGACATGGCGCCGAGCACGCGCTCGATCAGCTTCTCGAAGAACAGGCCGATGAGGACGATGACGAGGATCAACGCGATTCCGCGCAGCGCGCCGTTGAGCACGGCGCGCTGGTGTGTGCGGACGACCGCGATCCAGCGGTCGTAGACGTCGGCGAGCTTGTGCTGATTGTCGACGCGCTGGTCGAGCGACGCCTTGGCTTTCTCCTCGCGGGCCTGCCGTTGCGTCATCGCCAGCAGCGCGGCCGAGGAGTCGTGGGTCAAACCGGCGGCGGGGGCGGGCGCCTCGCGGCGTCGCGCGCTGGCGCGGGCCTCGATGAGGTCGTGGCGTTTCGCGAATGCGAGGGCGGCGGAGTCGGCCGCCGATTTCGCGTCCTTCAGCCGCAGCACCTTTTGATGGAGCGCCTTCCACGATTGCGCTTGGTCGATCAGCCCGCGCGGCTCTATCGGCGGCGTGACGACGACGCGCGTGCTGTCGGAGCTCTTCGACGCGGCGTCGTGCTGCTCGATCATCGCCTGCATGCGGCCCTGCGGGTCGCCGCCGGCGCGCATGAGATCCTGCTTCGCGTCGTCGGCTTCGTCCTGGTCGAGCGCCGCCTGCGCCTTGGCGAGGTTGAGTCGGTCTCCGACCGGGCCGGCGGTGGCCGCAGTGGCCTTGGCCAGCGCCGCCGTGAGGTCGGTCACCTGCGCCTGATCGGCGGCGAGTGTCTTCTGGGCCTCCTGGAACCGCGCACCGGCGGCCTGCGCCTCCTTGGACATCGGCCGCGGGCTGTTGGCCGTGCGCCGCACCGCCTCGGCGAAGGCGAGATCCATCTCCTGGTCGCCGATGCGCAGGGCGTCTTCGGCGAGCCGGCGCTCGTCGGCCGTCGTGGGCATGCGCACGATCTGCTGCGCGGTCGTTAGAGAAGTCTCATCGACGGCGAGCGGTGCGCTGCCGGCGGAGAAGCGAGTGGGCGGCGCCGGCGGCGGCGCGTCGTCCCGGCTCGTCCGGTACAGGCCGTAGCCCACCAGCGCCAGCAACGCCAGAATCACGACGGCGGCGCTGTTCAACTTCGATCGCATGTTGTTCGGTGGCTCTGGTCGGAGTGACGTGTAGTGTCGTAGAATAACGCGCGTGCCGCCGGAGCGTCCAACCCCAAGGAGAGATCGCGTGAGCTCACGTCGCAAGTTTCTGATCGAAGCCCCGATTGGCCTCCTTGGCGCCGTGGCGGCCTGCCGCGGCGAGCAGGGCGACCAGAAGGGTACCGCCGCCTCCGGCTCCGCCGCGCCGCCGGCGAGTCCGCCGCCCGGCGCGCCGCCCACCTTCGGTACGTCGCCGGTCGCGGGACCGGCGGTGACGCCCGCCACCTTCGCGGAAGCGGAAAAGCTCGTGCAGGTGACCATGACGGAGCCCGAGCGCCAGATGGCGACGTCGAGCTGGCGCTCGTCGATGGCGCCGCTGCTCGAGCGGCGCGTCGGACCGCGGAAGGTGGCCTTGGACGCGACCGTCGCGCCGGCGACGCAGTGGAATCCCATGCTCGCCGGCGTGAGCCCGGGCCCGACGCGCGATCGGTTCGTGCGCACGACGATCGATCCGGGTCCATTGCCGGCGAGCGACGCCGACATCGCCTATGCGCCGGTGACCAAGCTGTCGCGCTGGATCGAGAAGAGGCAGCTCACAAGTGAACGGCTGACGAACATCTATCTCCGGCGAATCGCGCAGTTCGATCCGAAGCTGCACTGCATCATCACCCTCACCACCGACTTTGCGATCGCGCAAGCCAAGAAGGCGGACGCGGAGATCGCGGCGGGGAAGTACCGCGGACCATTGCACGGCATTCCGTACGGAGTGAAGGACTTGCTCGACACCGCCAACATCGCGACCACCTACGGCGCGGAGCCCTTCCGGAATCGTGTGCCGACCGCGGACTCCGCGGTGGTGCATCGGCTGAACGACGCGGGCGCGGTGCTCGTCGCAAAGCTGAGCCTCGGCGCGCTGGCGCTCAACGACATCTGGTTCGGCGGCCAGACGATGAACCCGTGGCTCCTCGAAGAGGGCGCGTCGGGTTCGAGCGCCGGTCCCGGCGCGGCGACGGCGGCGGGCCTGGTCGGGTTCTCCGTCGGCAGTGAGACCGGCGGGAGCATCGTGAGTCCGGCGATGCGCTGCGGCATCACGGGACTGCGTCCGACCTTCGGCCGCGTGCCGCGCACCGGTGCAATGACGCTCTGCTGGTCGCTCGACAAGCTGGGGCCGATGACCCGCAGCGTCGAGGACGCGATGCTGGTGTTGCACGCCATCACGGGCCCCGACGCGGGCGACGTGTCGAGCGTGCCGAGTCACCTCGACTACGACGCGGGCGCCGGGGTGAAGGGGCTGCGCGTGGGCTACTTTCCGGGTTGGATGAAGGAGAACCCCGCCACCGACGTCGACCGCGCCGCGCTCGACACCGTGAAAAAGTGCGGCATGACGACGACTGAAGTGAGCCTCCCCGACTGGCCGTATGGTTCGCTCAATCACATTCTCTTCAGCGAGGGCGCGGCGGCATTCGAGGAGCTCGTGCTGAGCGGCCAGGCGAATCAGCTCAAGGCGCAGGTGCCCGACGCGTGGCCCAACCTGTTTCGCGAGGCGCGCTTTCTATCCGCGGTGGACTTCGTGCAGGCCGATCGCCTGCGGCGTCGGGTCGCGAACGAGATGGCGCGCGTCTTCTCGCAGGTCGATCTGCTCCTCGTGCCGTCGCTCCGCGACGAGATGCTCACGATCTCGAACTTCACCGGCCATCCGTCGCTCACGCTTCGCGCGGGGTTCGTGAACGTGGCGCAGGCACGCAGCGATTGGGCGCCCGATCCAAAGAACCCGTTGCCGACGTTCTCGCCGCCGCGCCGCGTGCCGCACGGCGTCACGTTGATCGGCCGGTTGTTCGACGAAGGGACCGTCGTGCGCGCCGGCCTCGCGTTGGAGAATGCGTTTGGCGTCGTTGGAGAGCGGCCGCCGGGGTTCTAAAGGATTAGTCTATCGTATCATCAACGTTGTCATCCTGAGCGAAGCGAAGGATCTCCGCAGTCGGTAAGCGATCCTTCGCTGCGCTCAGGATGACAACGTTTCGCTGCGCTCAGGATGACAACGTTTCGCTGCGCTCAGGATGACCCGCCCCGGTCGAAGCACAGGGTGACGACATCAGTTGCGGCCCCTCATCCCCACCGCGCTCATCTCCTCAGTCGTTCCTCGAGACGACACTCACTGTTCTCGAAGCACCAACGCCGGATCCACAGTTCCCGCCCGCCGCGCCGGTGCGAACGCGGCCCCCATTCCGATCGCCAGCAACGCCACGCTGGCCGCAACGAACGCGATCGGATCCACACTGGTCACGCCGAAGAGAAACGACGTGAGCAGCCGCGCCAACGCTTCCGCGCCCACCGCACCGATCGCGATGCCGATCAGCGCCAACGTCGCGCCCTGGGCCACGACGGACCAATCGCGGCGTCGAGCACGCGCGTCATCGTCGTCGTGCCCTGCACCGCGAACGCGGGAGCGACGCGCGCGGAGCGCGCCGACGTCGGCCGCGCGGTGCTCGTACTCGGCGGCGACGTCCGCGAGCACCTCGTCACGCTCGGCGCGCGGTAGGAATGCGCGCAGGAGCGCGATGGGGAGTCGCGGGAGCAGGAAAGAGGGCATTTCTACATTGTAGAATACGACGACGGCAGACTGGCCCGCAAGGTGTTCGACGGTTGGACACTCGAATCACTGGCAGGGTTGGCGCCATCGCGAGTGGCCGCGACTTCACCAACCCGGTCACGGTGCTCCAGAATACGCGGATGCTCGAGCGTTGGCCTCCGCCCGAAAATTTCGAAAGGTGATCGAATAGCGTAGCGCGTCCACCGGCGGGATGCTGTGCTCCCACTCCGTCCGCGACGGCCCACTGAGTAGGTAGGCCGATCGCGGCTCGGCGGTGAGCGACGCGCGCTCCCAGCGCTCGTCAGCTTTTCGCCGCAAGCGAAAGACGCACGACGACAGCAGCGAAATCCCCACGACTTCGCCGAACACCGCCTTGTCGCGATGCCAGCCGATGCCGGCGCCGGCGTCGTACTCGGTGACGAGCGCCTGCTGCAGCTGCTCCGGCGCCATTCCCGCGAACGCCGCGGCTTCCTCGCGAAGCGACAACAGAAAGGCCGGCATGTCGTCCGATTTTCGAAGCACTTCGGCGCTGAAGTCGTACTTCCATCCGTACGACACCGTGCGCCGATTTCCGACGTAGCCCTTGA
The DNA here is from genome assembly GCA_028287235.1 of Gemmatimonadota bacterium. Lineage (GTDB taxonomy): Bacteria > Gemmatimonadota > Gemmatimonadetes > Gemmatimonadales > Gemmatimonadaceae > JAQBQB01. Next base: position 103,677 of record JAQBQB010000008.1, read on the forward strand.
ACTCGAAGTTCTTGAACGGCAGCTCAGCCACCGCGCGCAGCAACGACTGCTCGCGGGCCGTCGACAGGAGGTCCGCCTGATACCTGAAGCCCTCGGGCAGCAGCGGACCGGCTCCGAACAGACTTAGTTGGTTGGCCACCGCGCCGTGCAATGCACGAAGTGCGCTGTCGCGGTCCGATGGCTGAGTCTGGATCGTGGGGTCGGCGTCGGTACGATGCTTGAATGCCGAAGCTTGATTGGGCAGCAGCGGTACACGCAGCGGGAGGAACGGGTGGCGGTTCGAGAGTTCACGGATAGCGACGGGGTCGAATGGCGAGCATGGGACGTCACACCATCACAGCTGCACCCGGTGACGCGCGCCGAAGATTACATGGGCAACCTGCAGGACGGCTGGCTCGCGTTCGAGTCCGCGAACGCGAAGATGAAGCGTCGGCTCGAGGCCCCGTACCCGGCGGCGTGGACGACCTTTCCGCTGTCCGAGCTCGAGGCCCTTTGCAAACGCGCGTCGGTTGTCGCTCCGCGCCGGGGACGTTCCGTCAGCGGAGAGCGCCGGGCCATCACCGCCGCCGAGCTCGAGCGCGCCGCGGTGGACAGCGCCGAGTCGGTACGCACGTTCATGAGTCCGCGCGGCCGGCAGTGGACGGTTCGCCCGCACGAGTGCGTCGACGAGAACGGGTCGCCGCGCACCGTGCTGCGCTTCACGGCGAACGACATCGTGGCCGAGCTCGACCAGTGGCCCGACGATTGGCACGTCGCAAGCGTGCAGGACTTCGCGCTGATGCTGCTCGACGCCAACCCGCCCCGCCGTTCCACCGGCGGCCCGCAACGTCGCCGCGCCGATCGGCCGCAACAGTAGAATCGGAGACGACGCATCCACCTCGCGCGTCGGCCGTCGAACGGCGCTGATCCTTATCGGGCCGGTACCAACCGGTACTCCTCGGCGAAGGCGCGGACGATCTCATTGAGCAGCGTGCCGTTCACGCCGTTGGTGAGAATTACGATTCCTCGTCCGCGATTGGGCCACATCGCCATGGTGGCGACGAATCCTTCATCTCGGCCGCCGTGATTGAACATCAGCGAGTCGGCGTCGCCGCTCACGCCGACGCCGAGTCCCCAGTAGCCGTTGCCGTTGGGCGGCTCCTGATGCATTTGCTTCGAGACCATCTGGCGCGCCATGGCGGGCGACAGCACGCCGCCAGGTTCGCCGCGGTATGAATGCGACAGCGCGATCGCCCAGCGCGCGAGGTCGCTCGCGGTGGTCCAGAGTCCCGCGGCGGCCATCTCGGGATAGACGTGGAAGCGTCCCGGCACAGGCGTATCGATCTTCTCGTGACCCGACGCCGCTTCTTTCCATCGCGCGGCGGGCAACGGATTCTCGTAGGTGCTTCGCGTCATGCCCAAGGGTTCGAGCACGAGCCGGCGCATCAGCGCGGGGAAGGGCTCGCCGGTGACGTCGGTGCTCATGAGTTGGGCGATGGTGATGCCGCCGCCGGAATAGACCCAGTGCGCGCCGGGGATGTCGTCGTTGCGCACAGCGGCGGTGTTCGCGGGTGGCGCGCCGTCGAGCACCTGAGGAACGGTGGGAATCGGCGCGCCCATGGCGTAGCCGGGAAAGCCGTGCACGGTGAGCCCGGCGCTGTGCGTCAACAGCCGGCGGAGGGTGACCTTCTCCGCGATCGTAAAGCGGCTCTCCGGCAGATGCCACGACTGGAGCGTCTTGTTGACGTCGTCGTCGAGCGAAAGCTTGCCCTGCTCCACGAGTACCAGCGCGCCCGTCGCGAAGATGGGTTTGCTGATCGATCCGGCGAGGAAAAGCGTATTGCTGTCCACCGGCGTGCTGCCGCCGAACTCGGCGACGCCGTACGCTTTCGCGAACACGACGCGATAGTGGTCGACGATCGCGATGCTCACCGCCGGCACGTGGTCGGCGCGCATCTTCTCGAGCAAGCCGCGCTCGACGACGGCGGGATTCTGTGCGGCGAGCGAGCTTGCGGCAGTCGCGCTGAAGGCAGCGAGGACAAGAAACAGGCGGCGGATCATCGAGGCTCCAGAGAAGGGACGCGTCACCAAAGCTCGTGACAGGAAGTGTTCGTTTACCTCGGTCGCGCAACCCATCGATTGTTCGTCGAATCCGCGTCGACCCAGATTCCGCCGTCGAGGTCGAGCGACGCGAGTGACTTCCTCGTGGTGATTCGAACCGTCGCCTGCTTCTGGTTCGTCTCCCAGATCGCCGGCGTCTGATGCATGCTCTGGGTGGTGCCGTCGGAATACGCGAGCCGCAAATCGACAGGCGCGGCCATTCCGCCGATGTTGTCGATCACCACCGTGTATCCGCCCGGGCTCTTCACCACGCTGCGCACACCGAGGTCGATGTAATAGTTGCTGAAATACCAGTTGCTCCAGAACCAGTTCAGGTTCTTGCCCGACAGGTCATTGAAGCTGTTGAAGAAGTCCCAGGGAATCGGATGCTTGCCGTGCCAGCGGTCCATGAACCCGTGCAGGCTCCTCTTGAACGTGGTGTCGCCGAGCATGTCTTTCATGGCGAGATAGCCGAGTGACGGCTTGCCGTACGCATTGTTGCCGTAGGCCACGCCCTTGAGCACGTCTTCGGGCGTGACGATCGGAATGTCCTCGAGCGGCGACGGGTCGTGGGCCCAGGCGTTGACGCGGAAATTCTTGTAGAAAGCGTCCTCGCGATCCTTGCCCATGTCGGCCACGCCGATGAGATACTCGAACGTCGTGGCCCACCCTTCGTCCATGAACCCGTAGCGCGTCTCGTTGATCCCCATGTAGAAGGGGAAATAGCTGTGCGCAATCTCGTGCTCGACGACGAAGCGTGAAAACGTCGTGTCGGTATTCGACCCGTCGTTCACCATCATTGGGTACTCCATGTCGGCGCTGCCCTGAACGATGGTGGTCTTTTCGTAGGGGTATGGCACGCCGGGCCAGTTGCGCGACAGCCAGTCGAGCGAGTGCTGCCCGAAATGCACCATGTGGTGAAAGTCGGCGGCGGTGTCGTTGTATGCAGCCTGCACGCTCGCACGGCGATGCGTGGCATCGTCGACGACCACGCTGGCGGCATCCCAGTCGTAGTGATCGCTCAACGCGAACGTCATGTCGGGAATGTCGCTGGCGCGAAAGTGCCAGGCGTTCACCGCGTTGGGCTGCGTGACGCGCTTCATCGCCAGCTGCGCGTTGTTGGCGATCTGAATCACCGCGTCAGAGGTGAGCGAACGTTCGAAGCGCTGCGCGACGTCCGGCTGGAGCACCTCCGACGCGTTGAGCAGCGTGCCCGTGCCCCACACGAGGTAGCTCCCCGGTACACGCACCGTCACGTCATAGTCGTTGAAGTCGCTGTAGAACTCCTGACTGTCGGTGAAGTCCATCGTGTCCCAGCCGTTGTAGTCGTCATACACGGCCACGCGCGGATAGAAGTAGGCCAGGAAATAGGTCGTCGAGTCGAGCATCCCTTCACGGCCGGCTTCGCGAGAGATCTCATAATGCCAATCGAACGAGAGGCGCACCGAGTCGTGCGGCATGAGCGGTGCGGGCAAGGTGATCGGACGCCAGGTGAAATAGCGTGGATCGTCCTGGAGCGGCGCGGTCTGCCCGTTCACCGTGAAGCCGTCGAAGTGCAACCCCGAGGTGAGGTAGGCCTCGGAGGCGCCGCCGTCGCGCGGCGCGCCGGGCTTATGAATGTTCTGAAAGAGCTTCACCACCAGCCGGTTCAAGGTGTCCGGACTGTTGTTCGTGTACGTGATCTGCTCGGTGCCTCTGATCGTCCGGTCGGGGGGCAGCGCGGTGATCGTGATCGCGTACCGGCCGTGATTCTGCCAGTATCTCGCGCCGGGTCGTCCGTCTGCCGATCGCGTTCCGCTCTTGTACGCCCGCGTCACGGCGCGCGGCATGTACAAGGGCTGCGGACTCGGCACGGGAAGAACGGGGAGACAGATGAGCGCGAGAAGTCCCGTCCTGGCGCCGAGCGACTTCGCCGGAGCCTTCATCGGAGCCTTCGTGGAGGTGAGCAGCAGATCAGTCATGATGAATCCCTGTCGTTCGCTGTCGCAGGAGCTTTGGTCGGGGAAGGCTTTCGCTATGCCGCGCGGGCCGGATGCACGTGGGCCGCGGCCGTCTCGCCGCGCCGCAGCGTGACCAGCGTGACCTCGGGACTCGCGCCAATGCGGAATGGAATTCCCCAATAGCCGGTGCCGGGGCTGATATAGAGCAGCGCGTCGCTCTCCGAATGCGCGCCCATGGCGTGCTCGAGGAACGGCGAGGCGAGGCTCCATCCGATTTTCGGAAGCGCGAACTGACCCCAGTGCGTGTGTCCGCTCAACGTGAGCGCCACGCCGCGCTTCGCCAGCGACGGCCAGAGCGCGGGGTTGTGCGCGAACGCGATGACGGTCGTGTTGTCCGGCACGTGCGCGAGGGCGCGCTCGATGTCGGGTGCGGCGCGCGAGCTGCCGCGACGTCCGCCGGCAGGGTCGCCCGTGCCGACCAGCGCAAGCGTAGCGCCGTCGCGGTGCAGGAGCTTCGCTTCGTTCACGAGCACCGTGCCGATGTCGGCGACGCGCAGCGCCCGCTCGACGTCGTCCCACCCGGCGTAGACGTCGTGATTTCCCGGAATCATGTACACGCCCAACGGCGCGTCGAGCTCGCCGAGCATGTGTGCATACACTGCGACGTCTTCGGCGCGGTCGTCGATCAGGTCGCCGGTCACGGCCACGATGTCCGGCGCCAACGCGCGCGAGGCGCTCACGACGCGCTCGAGAAAGCGACGCGGCGTGTGTGGCCCGATGTGCAGATCGGACAATTGAACGATTCGCAGTCCGTCGAAGCTCGGCGCTAGACCGGGCACGTCGACGTCCACGTGCCGCACGACGAGCCGGCGCGAGCCGAGGTAGCCGAGCGCGAGGACGATTGCGACGATGGCGAACATGATTGCCGCGCCGATACGTCCCGCGACGAGCGCGTGGCCGAACGGCGCTCCGACGACCAGGCCAATCAGACCGCCGCCGGCCACGAGCGGCAGCATGAGCTGCGCGTACCAGAACGGCCGAACCACGAGCAGGCGGAACGCGGCACCCGGATAGAACGGCCATCCGCGCCAGCGCAGATACGCCAACAAGGGCAGAGTGGCGTACACGGCGACGCCGATCGTCACCGCCGCCGCGCCGGGGAAGAGGCCGGCGGCCAGAATGGCCAACGTGCCCCATGCGATCGTGAAATACCCGATCACACGGAGCACGATGGTCAAGACAGTAGTCGATCTGCGGGCACGAGGAGGTGTTGCCATACCTGAAAGTTACCCCCGCTGCGCCATGACGATTTACTTCGTGTTTACTTCTTGCCGAAACCGGTGACGATCGCGTCCGTGTTGTGCGCGAAACGAATGCCGTAGACGCCGTCGGTGGACTTGAGCTTGCCCGGTCCGAGAACCTCGGACTTGGAGTAGGTCGCGACGTCGGTGCCGTTGATGTTGCACGTCACCTTGTCGCCCTTCACCGAGAGCGCGATCTCCTGCGTGACCGGCTGGTCCTTGCCGCCGGCCTTGTGCACCGCGGGGTTCGCCGTAGGCTCTTTTCCGCCGAGCTGAAACGCGGCCGGCCCAAAGCCGCGCACGATGAAGGTGCCGTCACCGTACGCCGTGCAGTAGAGGTAGCTCTGAGTGTCGGTGCCCATGTCGTTGCCGCCGATGAACACGCCGTACGGATGCGGGTGACTATTCAAGTTCATGTACTGCGGCTCCTCGAACTTCGCCTTAACGGTGTAGTCGCCGCTCGCGGTGTTTGCCGGATTCCAGAATGCCGCTGCCGGGCCCGTCGTCACGCGCATGCCGGTCCCTTCCTTGGCCAGCTTGTCGCTGCTGATGTTGCCGCCGCGACGTGCTTCGTTGGCGTCGACCTTTCCCGTCCAACCCGGCACCGAGATGCCGCCGTTGGTCACGGCGCGCGCGGCTTCGGCCTGACCGTGCGCAACGCTTGCACCCAGCGTGAGCGCCGCGGCCGCAACGGTGAGCGTGAGACTGTGAACGCGATGCATGGTATCCTCTCGATGAAGTGTGGGTCGCCGATAACGATACAGCCCGTACGCGGCTCTTGGCTATGGACGGGAGGGGAGTGCGAAAACCTTTACACGGGTTAGCCCGCCGCTCGAGCCCTCTTCTATCCGTCGATGAGCGACGCGAGGACTCGCACGCCGTGGCGCAGAGCGGTCGACCGAAAGGCCGCATAGCCGAGCACCAGCCCGCCGCGCGCCAAGCGGTTCGTGGCGTACTGCGACACCGGAGAGAGCTCCAGCCGCTCCGCTTCGCCCCGAGCCGCGACGTCCCGGTCGGAAACGCCCGGCGGCAACCAGGCTACGACTTTCATTCCGGAGTCGGACGGGCCGAGCTCGAGGAGATCGGGCGCGATGTCCTTCACGGCGCGAATGAGCGCGTTGCGCCGCGACTCGTACAACAGCCGCATGCGCCGCACGTGCCGCGGAAAATGTCCCTCGTTCATGAAGTCGGCGAGCGCGGCCTGCTCGAGCGTGGGACTCTGCCGGTCGAGCGTGAACCGCGCGTCGGCGAACGCTTCGACGAGCGGCTCGGGCGCAACGACATAGCCGACACGCAGGGACGGAAAGAGCGTCTTGCTGAACGTGCCCACGTACAACACCGGTCCGCCGTCGCTCAGTCCTTGCAGCGACGCGATCGGACGGCTGGCGTAGCGAAACTCGCTGTCGTAGTCGTCCTCGACGACCCACGCGCGCGCCTCGCGCGCCCAACGCAGGAGCTCGAGCCGGCGCGCGAGCGACATCGTCATGCCGAGTGGGTACTGGTGCGACGGCGTGACGTAGACCATGCGGGCCGAGGGCGCGCGCCGCCGTCCGTCGTCGACGCTGATACCTTCGTCGTCGACGGCGACGTGCACGAGCGCCGCTCCCGCGGCGTGAAACGCGCGCCGCGCACCGGGATAGCCGGGATCTTCGAGCCACACTTCGTCGCCGGCGTTCAACAGCACCTGCCCGATCAGATCGAGCGCCTGCTGCGCGCCGTTGGTGATGAACACCTGCGCGGGCGTGCAGGTAACGCCGCGCGCGGCCGCGACGTACGACGCCACCGCGGCGCGGAGCGGCGCGTAGCCGCGCGAGTCGCCGTAATCGGCGAGCGCGCGGCCGGAGCGCTTGAGGCGGCGTGCGACGAGACGCGACCAGACGTCCCAGGGAAAGGCGTCGACGGCGGGCAGGCCGGTACGAAATGGACGCGGCGGACCGCCGCGTGGGGCGAAGCGCGTCTCGTCGCCGAAGCCATCTTCCTTGCGCACGGCCGGCGTGTGCATGCGCGGACGCAGCGGCTGAACGAGTCGCCGGCGCCGCAGGTGCGCCGTGAGTAGATCGTCGGGGATCGACGTCGACACGAACGTGCCCGACCGCTCGCGCGACTCCACGTAACCCTCGGCGCGGAGCTGCGAGAGCGCGGTGGCCACCGTGACGCGCGACACCGAGAGCTCGGCAGCGATGACGCGCGCCGGTGGAAGCTGGGCGCCGGGCGCGAGCCGGCCGGCGACGATCGCGTCGCGCAACCCGTCGTAGATCTGCCGGTGCAGCGGCGCGTCGGACGTCGCGTCGATGCGCACGAGAGTCAGCGGGGCTCGCGATGCCGAGCGTGGGCTCATGTATTTTGGTCCTATCATATTGAACGAACTGGCTCTATGCACGAACCAGACATTCGATAGAATACTCGACATGACGCACGACATCAACGCACTCGGACAGCCGGTCGGCCCGCCGATCGGATCGTGGACGCCGCCGTCGTTTCCCGCGCGGGCGCCGATGCACGGCCGCTACTGTCGCGTGGAGCCGCTCGACCCCGCCGCGCACGCCGAGTCGCTCTTCGCCGCCAACGCGCTCGACACCGACGACGCGATGTGGACCTACCTCGGCTACGGTCCCTTCGCCACGCTCGACGAATACACGTCGTCGCTCGCCAGGCGCGCGGCGGAGCGCGATCCGCAGTTCTACGCGATCGTCGATCAACGCACCGGGCGCGCGGTCGGCGTGGCGTCATACCTGCGCATCGATCCGCCGAACGGCGTGATCGAGGTGGGACATCTCGCGTTCTCGCCGCTGCTGCAACGAACGGTGGCCGCGACGGAAGCGATGTACCTCATGATGGCCCGCGCCTTCGAGCTCGGGTATCGGCGCTACGAGTGGAAATGCCACGCGCTCAACGCACCCTCGCGGCGCGCGGCCACGCGCCTCGGCTTGAGCTTCGAGGGAATCTTCCGCCAGGCCGTAGTCACGAAAGGGCGCAGCCGTGATACGGCGTGGTACGCGGCGATCGACTCCGAGTGGCCGCGGCTGGACGCGGCATTCCGGCAGTGGCTCGATCCGCGGAACTTCGACGACCACGGCCAGCAACGGGTGGCGTTGTCGGCACTGATGATGCCAGGTGCGGAGTGAAGAACTTTCCGTGCGCTTGCGGGTCCCATACCGGTGGTTATTAATCAACAGGCGCTGTTCGCCCTTCTGTACATCTGTAGAAGTCGCCGCTGAGGTTTCCAATGACGTCCAGAACGCACCGTACGTTCGCTGCTCTGCTCGCCACCGCTCTCCTCGCCGGCTGCGGATCGGATTCGCCGACCAGCCCTGCCGCGCATCAGCCCGTCGATCTCGCCGCGATCATCGCCCAGAGCTCGAGCGGCGGGATCAACTCGATCGCCGGTGCCAGCACGCTCGCGTCGATTCCAACAACGCTCGGCGCGCCGGCGATCGTCCCGTCGGTATGCACCTACTCGTCGACGACGACTGGATTCACTTGCCCGCCGATCAACACCGCGGGCGTGACATTCAACATCACGTACTACCTCGCTGACGCCGCAGGTCATTCGCAGTCGCAAGTCGACGTCAACACCACGGCATCGGTGCGAACGGTCACGGACGCGAGCGGAACGATCGCGGTGCCGAGCACTCCGGGCACCGGCACCACCATCGCACTCACGAACCACAGCGACATGACGCTGAGTGGTTTGCTGACGACGTCGCGCCTGCTGAACGGCAGGACGGCGGGGCACTTCGACGTCACGACCACGCCGGCGACAGGTCCCGCGGTCCACTCGATCGTGAACGATACGTCGGTCACCGCCAATGTTGCGTTCCCCGCAGCCGCGAACACGACGTCGTCGTGGCCCACGTCGGGCACGATCACGAGCGACACCCACACGACTACGACCGTCCCCGTCCTCGGCTCGGTGAATGCGACGGTACATTCGGTGATCACGTTCAATGGAACGAATCATCCGACGATGACCGTTTCGGTCGGCGGCGTGCCGGTCACCTGTACGCTCGACCTGTCGGGCCAGACGGCGCCGACTTGCTCGTGACGGCGACGCCAGTGGATTGATCAACAATCCCTGGCGGGGACTGCGCGGCCTTCCGGCCGACGTCTGGATCATCGTCGCGACGTCGCTGGTGAATCGCGCCGGGATGATGGCGCTGCCCTTTCTCGTCCTCTATCTCACGAAATACCTTGGCGTGTCCGCGTCGCTCGCCGGGCTCGCGATTACGACGTACGGTATCGGCGGCCTGATCACCGGCCCGATCGCCGGCAGGCTGTGCGATCGATTGGGGACGTTCACCGTGATGCGCGCATCGCTCGCGCTCACGGGCGTGATCCTGCTGCTCATTCCATTGGCGCACGACTTCCGGCTCGTGGTGGTGCTCACCTTCCTGTGGGCCGTCGCCGCCGACGCCGTACGGCCGGCGACGTTGTCCGGCCTCACGGAGACCGTGCCGCCCGAACAGCGCAAGGCGGCGATCGCGCTCAATCGTCTATCGGCGAACCTCGGCATGAGCATTGGGCCGGCGGTCGGCGGATTCCTCGCGATGGTGTCCTTTCCGATGCTGTTCGTCGTGGACGGCGTGACGTCGCTCGCCGCCGCTGGAGTGTTGTCGGCGTTGTTGTGGTATCGAGCGCGAAATGCGGCGCCGCGACTCCCGCGGCCCGCGCCGCGCGAATCTGCTCGGAGTGACGCCGCCACGAAGTCGGCTGTTTGGCACGACCGCGCCGCACGAGTGCTTTTCCTCGCCGTCTTCCTCGTCGGCGTCGTGTTCATGCAGCACCAGGGCGCCATGCCGCTCTACTTCGTGCGCGACCTGCACTATCGCGAGTCGTTCTACGGTATGCTCTTCGTGTTGAATACGCTGATCATCGTGGCGATCGAGGTGCCGGTGAACCTCGCCATGTCGCACTGGCCGCATCGCCGCTCGCTCATGCTTGGCGCATTGCTCACGGCGTGCGGCTTCGGCGCGATGGGATTCGCGCACTCGTCGCTCGCGCTCGCGGCTACCGTCGTGGTGTGGACGTTCGGCGAGATGATCTTCTTTCCGGCGAGCACCGCGTACGTGGCCGACATCGCGCCGGCCGGCCGGACCGGCGAATACATGGGCGGATACGCGAGCATGTTCAGCCTCTCGATGATCGTGGGCCCGTGGGCGGGCACCGCGTCGCTCGACCGCTTCGGGCCGGCGGCCACGTGGGCCGGCGTGTTCGCCTGTGGGCTGCTTGCCGTCGGCGTGATCGCGGCCGCGCGGCATCAGCCGAGCGCGGTGTTGTCGGCGGAGCCGCGGTAAGCTGGTCGTCGTCCCGGCAACGTGCTTCGCTCCTATGCGACGACGCGCATCAACGCTCTCCCACCGCCCACAGCCAGGCCGCGCCGCGCACGCCGCTCGAGTCGCCGTGCATGTTCTTCACGACACGCGTGACCACCGTATCAGAGAATACATATTGCGGCAGCAGTGCCGACACCGTCTCGGCGAGCGCCGGAACGTTCGACATCCCGCCGCCAAGCACGATGACGGTGGGGTCGAGCACGTTGATCACCGACGCCAGCGCGCGCGCCAGACGATCGTGATAGCGGCCCATCGCAGCGAGCGCCTGCACGTCGCCCCGCTCCGCGCCGGCGACGATCGACTGGCTCGTCGCCGACATGCCCGACCGCTCGGCGAAATCGCGCTCGAGGCCGGGGCCGGAGAGGAACGTCTCGATGCACCCGCGTCTGCCGCAATAGCAGGGCGGCCCGGGCACCTCCTCCGCCGAGATCCACGGCAGCGGATTGTGTCCCCACTCGCCGGCGATGAGGTTCGGGCCGTCGAGTGCGCGGCCACCCACGACGATTCCGCCGCCCACCCCGGTGCCGAGGATGACCCCGAACACGACGTCGGCGCCGGCGGCCGCGCCGTCCGCCGCTTCAGAGATCGCGAAACAGTTCGCATCGTTCTTGAGTCGCACCGGGCGGCCGAGGCGCGCCTCGAGATCCCGGCCGAGCGGCTCGCCGATGAGCCACGTCGAGTTCGCGTTCTTCACGAGTCCGGCGGGAGTCGCCGTGCCCGGAATGCCGATGCCGATGCTCCCGCGCTCACCCGCCAAGCGCTCGATCTCGGCGACGATCTCCGTCAGTGCGTCGAGCGTGGCAACGTACGCGCGCGGCGTCGCGATGCGCGTGCGCGCGACGATCTCGCCACGGTCCGCCAACGCGATGGCTTCGATCTTCGTTCCGCCGAGGTCGATACCGATGCGCATGTCGAAGTCGTAGTCGTAGTCGTGGTCTGAGGAAGAGTAATAGAAAACCCCGGGCCACCAGCGACGGCAGCCCGGGGTTCGTCAAACGATCGAGCTCAGGTCTTGAAGTTCGGGTTGTTTCGCGTTTCCACGTCGGGCAGCGGCACGCACGTCAGGTTGCTGATCGTCTGGCCCTTGCGATTGACGCCCGTAACGAACGGCAGATTCTTGCGCAGCATGTCGGCGTAGCGCTGGCCTTCGCTGAACAGCTGCCGGCGCCGCTCCTCGAGCACCGTGGCAACGAAGTCGGGGCCGGCGCTCGCGAGCGCCGGCACGCCGGCCACGGCGCGCACGCGGTTGATCGCGTCGAGGCCGGCCTGTCCGCCGGTGGCCTCGGCGAAGATGAGCTGTGCTTCGACGTACGACGCGATCGGCAGCGCGACGGCGCCCGCGGCCGTGCCGTTGAACTTCTGCTGCTGGAAGATCGGCGTGACGTTGTCGCTGCCCTTGCGCTTCATGTCCGTCACCTTGACGCGCGGATCCGGTTGCCCGTTCTCCAGCGTCAGCGTGCGATACGCGTCGGCCGTCGAGAGGAAATCGTTGCGGACCGTCAGGTTGTAGAGCCGGTTCTCGCGGGCCGGCGTCGTCTCCGAGAACTCGGCGGCGCGCACGAAGCCCGCCGGAACGAGTGCCGCGTCGGCTGCCGCGCCGGCCATGTTGGTGCCGAGGTCGAGGCGTGCTCGCGCACGGCCCACGAGCGCCATGTTCTTGAGGCTCGCGTCGTTGATCGTCGTGGCGAGGGCAATCGCATCGGTGAACCGCTTCTCGGCGATAGCCAGCACGTCGGCTTTCGTCATCTTCGGGCCGTTGTCGATCGCCATGTCGCACATGCCTTCGGCGAGAATGACGTACGAGTAGCCGGCGTACGCCTTCATCTCGGTGATGAACTTCTGCCGGTTCGGCACCTGCGCGTCGGTGAACGTCTCGAGACGCTTCTCCGCGTCGTCGAGCTGGAACCGCGCCTGCTGGAGCGGCGTGTAGAAGCCCATCGAGGTGGTCCCGCGCGCCGTCGGGCAGCTGCCCGGCGCGCCCTTGATCTCGGCGACGCCGCGCCATTCCCACGGGTGATTGTCCACGAAGCCGTTCGCCGACAGATACTCGCCGGAAAGCATGCCGGCGGTGCCGACCCACTGCGCGAAGCCGCACTGGAACTGCTGGATCGCTGCGGCCTCCAGCACCGGCATGAGCGCCGGATCGGCGAGGGCGTCGGCCGGGACCTGGCCGGGGTTGTCGACGGCGAGCAGGGAGTTGCAGGCCGTGGTTGCCGCGAAGCTCAGCACGAGCAGGGCGGTCGAGAGCCGCTTCAGGCTCGCCGCCGCGCGTGCGCGCTTATTAGAAGATTGTGATCGCATGACTGTGCGTCTCCGTCGGTCAGAAAGTGAGTCGGAGCGTCGTGACGAAGCTCGCGGTCGGCGGAAGAATCGTTTGGAATCCGTTGGAGAGCTGGCCCACGGCACGGGCTTCCGGATCCCACACGTGCTGGTGCGCCACGTCGACGTAGATCTCACCGTCGCGCGAGGTGTTCCAGCCCTGCTGTGCGGTCCAGAGCATCGAGACGTTGCGGCCGGCGACGCTGAGCGAGCCGCTCGTTGCGCCGAGGCGCTGCACGTATCGCTGGGCGATGGTGTAGGTGGCCGAGAGCTCGCGAAGGCGCAGGAAGCCGGCCTTGTACGTGCCCACCGCGTCCGCCTCGATGGTGCGATACTCCTGGAGCAGCGGATCGTTGCGCTGGATCACGGCGAGGGTCGAGCCCTGGTTGTGGAGCGCGCGAATCTCGGTGTCCGACTGGAGGAAGCCGCCGTTGCCGTCGACGCGCGCGTAGAGGCGCAGGTTGTCCCACAGCGTCACGGTGTTGTTCAGACCCACTTGCCAGGTGGGCTGCGAGTGGCCCCAGAGCACGCGCGGCGCCGTGGCGCACGGCGTGTCGGGTCCACCCATCTCGAGGCCGGCCTTGCCGCGGCCGCCGTCGCACGTGGCCGACGTCACGAAACCGCCCGCATCGAGCGTGGCCGAGCGCACCTTGTAGAGGAAGAAGTCGCCGATCGAGAAGCCGACGCGATTCTGCGCCTGGCCGCCGCCGCCCACGGTGAGGAACTGCGTGCCGCCCATGTCATCGATGCGGTTGCCGTTCGACGCGAGCTGCGTTCCGATCTCCCACGCAACGCGGCGTCCTTTCACCGGACGAAAGTTGAGCGCGAGCTCGTCGCCCCAGCCGCTGACGCGGCCGATGTTCACCACCTGCGAGCCGGGGAAGCCGACCGACGGCGCGATGGGCGAGTTGACGATCGCGTCGGTGATCTTGCGCGAGTAGTGCGTGTACGACATATCGGCGCGTCCCTGCAGGAACGTCGTCTCGAAGCCCAGCTCTCCCTCGCGGCTGCGCTCGGGCCGCAACTGCGGATTACCGAACGAGCCCGGAATGAGGCCCGATGCGTTCTGGTAGCCTACGCTCGGCACGTAGAGCCGCGACGCGTCGAACACGCCGGGCTGCGTTCCCGCCGCGCCAAGCGCGCCGCGCAGCCGGAACTCGCTGACGAACGGCATTCTGAACCACGGCTCTTCGCTGAGCACCCACGAGCCGCTGAGCTTGGGATAGTACGCGGCCTTGAACGACTTGCCGAACGCGCTGTTGTCATCGCCACGGACGGCGGCGGTCACGAACACGCGGTTGTTCCATGCGAACTCCTGCTGCACGAACATGCCGACGGTGGCGTTGGCCTGGTAATCCTCGCGGCCGTCGCGCGTCGTGCCGCCGCTCACCGTCGTGATGGGGATCGCGGGGAACGTCGTGGCCGTCGCCGTGATCGTGCTCAGCTCGGACCGATAGGCCTGCAACCCGACCGACGTCGTGAACCGCAGCGCCTCGCTCCAGCCGTACTTCGCCGTACCGGCGTAGTCGAGGGTGAGGAAGGTGCGCGAGGCGCGAGCATCGGTCTTGTTGCCGGTACCGTTGGCGCCGAGGAAGTCGAGGCTGCCGAGCGGCTGGCGCGGATAGAGCGACCAGTTGTTCTCCGAGCTCACGTCGAGGCCCGTTACCAGGCGGTGCGAGAACCACTCGAACGGGTTGTACATTCCGGTGAGGCTCACCGTGGAGCGGTCGTTGTCGGCGTGGCCTTCGGCCGTCGACCATTCTTCCGGCGGCGCGGTGCTGAAGCCGCGCTGGCCGGCGTTCATCGTGAGCGGCGTGCCCCATACGAGATTGCTGAATGGGTCGATGTCGATGGCCGACTGCGCGAGACGGATGCGGTCGCGAATGTGGCCGATGTTGCCCTGGATGCGGAGCTTGTTGCTCGCGAGGACGTCCACGTTCGCGCGCGCGCTGAACTTCTTGTCCCAGTTCCACGCCACGACGCCCACGTCGTCGTCGTACGACGCCGCGAGATAGTACCGGTTGGCGTCGGTGCCGCCGTTGAGGCTCGTGTTGTAGCCCTGATTGCGGCCGTTGGAGAAGATCGGGCCGTGCCCCGCGTCGATCTCGTGCTGATAGAGATTGAAGTGGATGATCTCGCCCGTCGCGGCGATCTTGCCGTAAAGCTCACCGGCGCGGCCCGCGGGGTTCGCCAGCCAGTTCTCGCCCTGGCGCGTGGAGAAGTTGAATACCGACTTGCCGCTGCGGCCGCGCTTCGTGATGATTTGGATGACGCCGTTCGACGCCTCGGTGCCGTACAGTGTGGAAGCCGCCGGTCCCTTGATGACCTCGATGCTCTCGATGTCCTCGGGGTTGATGTCGTTCAACCGGCTGGCGCCGGCGCCGCCGCGTTGCGCGGGACCGCGCGCCGCGTTGGCGTCCATACGCACGCCGTCGATGTAGAGAATGGGATCGTTGCTCAGCGAGAGACTGCTTACGCCGCGCACCCGGAGCTGCGCGCCCGTGCCGACCTGTCCGGTGGGCGGGAGCACGATGAGGCCCGGCGTGCGAGAGCCGATGAGCTGCTCCACGCTGCGCGCCGGTGCCGTGAGGAGCACGTCCTCCGCCTTGATCGACTCGATGACGTTCCCCACCGCGCGGCGTTGCGTCACGCCTCCCGTGCCGGTGACGACCACCTGGTCGAGCTGCGTGGAGCGCGGCATCAGCGCGAAATCCGCCGCGGCTGTTCCGCCTTCGCTAACCGTGACGGTGCGGTCCTTGGGAACGTAGCCCACGAGTCGCACGCGGAGGGTAACGGTGCCGGCCGGAACGCCGGTCATCGTGAATCGGCCGTTGGCGCCCGTGCGTACGCCGCGCTGCACGGGTGAGGTGCCGACCGGTACGATGAACACCTCGGCGCCGGCGAGCGGCATCTGCGCCGTGGAGTCCATCACTTCGCCGCTGATCGTCGCACCGCGTGTGGTGCCCTGGGCTGCTGCTATCCCGCTCCAGAGCAACGTTGCCAGCGGTAGTAAGCACCGCCGCGCGAAAGCTCGCTTCGACATTGATCCTTTCCCCCACGTAAAAGGTCAGTGTGCAGAGCGGGGGATTCCCTGGATAGAAAATCCAATTCGTCTGCGCGGGGAGAGTATGTGGATCCATGCATACGTCGGCAAGACACGATTTCGACGAAGTTGTGATTCGTCGAAACACAGTCGTTGCACGAGTTTAGCGTTCGCGAACACGCGAATGGCCGTACCGTCCCTCCCCCCTCACGCCGCAATGACGCCGACGCGCGGGGGTGGGACGATCTCCGACCGGCTCGCGGACGCCGAAGGCCCTATCGAGACGCCGCGGCGAGATCCCGGACCGTGCCGGCCAATATGCGCACCTTTTGCGCATCCGCGCCACGCGCATCGCCGTCGAGCTGCACCGCCAGCTGCGTGAGCGCATCGCGACGCACCGCACCGCTCGCGGCCTCGGCGCTCGCCAGCGACTGGCGCACCGCGGCGACTCTCGACGCGCCCAGCGCGTTGGAGCGCGCGAGCTGGTCGACGTACGCGCGCGCCAACACGAAGCTCGGCGCCCACACGTACTGCGGCTGGCCCTGCGTGTTCAGGTAGTCGAGGTGCACCGACTTCGCCGCATCGATCTCGTTCTGGCTGACGAACGCGCTCGGCGTGAGCTCGAAGACGTCGAGACCGCGCGCGATCTCGGAGCTCACGATCGCGCCGTTGTACCAGTACACGGACCACGAGCCGCCCATCGTGAATTGCGTCGAGTCCACCGGCCCGCGATCGAAGAACGCGATCTCCTTGGGATGCGCGGCGTCGGTCCAGTCGAACACCGAGATGCCGCCTTGATACCAGGCCTGCACCATCACGTCGCGGCCCGGAATGGGAATGAGCGATCCGTTATGTGCGACGCAGTTCTCGAGCGCGGTCTGGGCCGCGGGCATCTTGTAGTAGCTCTGGAAGTGCATCTGGCGGTTCGCGTCGATCGTAAAGAGCGCGTCGGCGCCCCAATCCTTCGGGTCCGACGCGCGGCACTTCGGCTGGCCGCCGCCGCCCCATTCATCCGAGAACAACACCTTGGTGCCGTCGTTGTTGAACGTGGCCGAGTGCCAATATGAGAAGTTTGAATCGGCCACGGCGCCGATGCGCACCGGGTTCGTGGGGTTGCGGATGTCGAGCAGCAGTCCGTATCCCTCGCACGCGCCGCCGGCGAGACCCACGGCCGGATAGACTGTGATATCGTGGCACTGCGTCGGTCCATGCGGCGGACCGTCCTCACCGACCATCTTGGCGATCATTCCCGGAAGCGCCGCGCGGAGCGCCGCGCTGTCGGCACGAGTCGGCGGTCCGCTGCCCTTCCGCGCCTTCACGACGCTGTCGAGCAGGGGACCGGTGAATCCGGCGGGCAGGATCATCGACTCGCCGAACACATCGGCGACGAACTCACCGCGGGCGCGCGCCGCCGCGGCCACCTGCCGATCGACCGCCGAGCTCCCGTGCCGCGCCGGCGCCGTGAGATCGTTGAAGATGCGCGGCGAGCTCACGATCGCCGCCTGCTCCGGATGCGCGAGCGGCACCTTGATGACCTCGATGCGGAAGAGCGCCGAGTTGGGATCCTTCTCCGGCATCGCGCTGACGCAGCCCGGCAGCTCCGCCGCCGGCCGGATGCCCGACGAGCCCGAGACGTAGACGTACACGTTGTCGTGGTCGTTCGGATCGACGAGCACCGTGTGCGTGTGGGAGCCGCGGCAGGTCTGGACGTTCGCGACGTTGCGCGGGTGCGCAATGTCGGTGACGTCGAAGATCCGCACGCCCTTGATGCGCTCGGTGCTGACCGGATCTTTCACGCCCTTGTCGCTGCAGTCGATGCGGCCCGTGTTTCCCTCGGCCGAGACGAACAGCAGGTTCCGGTAGACGGACACGTCGCTCTGCGAGGCCGGGCAGTAGTTCGCGACCTTGAGCGAGGGGCTCGCCGGATTGGTGATGTCCCAGATCTGATAGCCGTCGTAGCTGCCCTGGATGACGTAGGGCCCGGTGAAGGCGAGGTCGGAGTTCACGGCGCCAAGGAACTGCTTCGACGGTGGCGTCGCCGAGAGGAGACGGAGATTCCACGCGGCCTGGCCGGCGTCCATCAATCCGCCGCGGAGCCCGACGCGCGGATCGGGGCTCGGCGCGGCGGTGGACATGCCACCGCCACCCGACGAAGACATCGTGCTCGCGCACGCGGCGGCGGAGCACAGCGCCGCGCCGAGCGAGAGCGTACGAAAAGCGGATGTCATGGCTGAAGTCCTCGAAAAGGTGGACACTTTCAATACGTGCTGTTGGGAAGCGTGATGCCGAGTGTGAGCGCGGCCAACATTTTTTGCATCCGTGCGATCTCGGTCGTTTGATCGACGTTCACGTCGGAGGCGAACTTGAACACGAGCTCGTCCTGGCCGGCGCCGTACGTGTCGAACAGCTGCTTGACCATGACCGTGGCGCCGGTATGGTGCTGGATCATGTCGCGGAGAAAGAGCTTGTCGAACTCCGCGCCGCGCGCCGCGTCGAGCTGTTTCATCTGCTCGTCGGTGAGCATCCCCGGCATGAGCATCTCGTGCTCCATGCCATCCATCTTCATCGTCATTGCCATGGGGCGCGCATCGGGCACCGGTTGCTGGCGGGCGCGCAGCCACTGCTGCATGGTGCCGATCTCGTCCTGCTGCGCATTGATGATTCGCTCGGCGAGTCGCAGCACGGCGGGGCTCGCGCCGTGCGTGGGGGCCCAGCGCGAGATGATGATGGCCTGGGCGTGATGGCCGATCATCGACGACATGAAATGGATGTCGGCGGCGGTGTACGCGTAGCGCGCGCTGTCGGCGCGTGCTTTGGCGATGGCGGCCGGAGTGGCCAAGCGGCCGGCGGTTGCGGGGTCGGGCGCCGTGGCGGGAGTCGCGCCGGGATGTGCGCCGCAACCGCCGACGGCGAGCGCGCCGAGCAACGCCAGCGGTAGGCGATGACGCATTCGCATCGTTGGAATCTGTTCCGGAGCGCACGAAACGTCCATACGGCGCCTGTCCAACAGGAGTGGAATTGGATACTTTCGCGGCTCCCCAGCCAAGCGTTTTTCCAGGAGCATCGTCTTGCCAAATACTGCGCCGGATCGATTATCAGTACGTTCGAGAAGATCCCTCGTCGCGTTGCTCGTCGGGACGACACTGGTGCGCGGGGTGAGCGGTCAATCGCCTGATATCGTTCTCGTCAACGGCAAGGTGATCACCGTGGACGCGAACGATCGCATCGCGCAAGCGGTGGCAATTCGCGGGGATCGCATCGTCGCCGTAGGTACCAACGCCGAGGTGCGCGCGCTCGCCGGTTCGCGCACGCAGACGATCGACCTCGGCGGACGCACGCTGACGCCCGGATTGCTCGACGCCCACAACCACTTCAGCTCGAGCGGCGCCGATCTGCAGTCGGTGGTCGATCTCAGCTATCCGGCCGCGAAGAACATGGCCGACGTCGCGGCGCTCGTGGGTGCGCGCGTGAAGGCCGCGGCGCCCGGCGCATGGGTCAGCGGCCGTGGGTGGGACGAAGGAAAGCTGGCCGAGCACCGGTTGATTACCGCGAAGGATCTCGATGCCGTGTCGCCGAACAATCCCGTGTATCTCACCAACACGACGGGCCACTACGGCGTCGCCAACAGCGCGGCGATGAAGCTGGCGAATCTCACCAAGGATTCGCGCGACCCGCCGTCGGGCACGATCGACCGCTATCCCGACGGTACGCCCACCGGCGTGCTCAAGGAGTCGGCGCAGGGGCTCGTGCGACGGCTCGTTCCGCCGCGCGCCGAGACCGATTTCGACCAGGGCATTCGCGAGATGGCGAAGGCCTTCAACGCCGAAGGGATGACCGGTCTCAAGGATCCGGCGATCAACAGCACCCAGTGGGCCGCTTACAAGCGAGTGCTCGCCGACAGCGCGCTCACCGTACGCGTGTTCGCGCTCTGGCTGGGCGGCAACAGCACGGCGAATGCGCAGCGCGTGATCGCCGAGCACGCGGCGACGACGAAGCCATATCAGAGCACGGGCGACGACCGGCTGATTTCGGGCGGCATCAAGCTGTACATCGACGGCAGCGGCGGTGCGCGCACGGCGTGGCTGTACGACGAGTGGAACAAGAACCAGTCGGAGACGGACACCGGCAACCGCGGCTACCCGGCGTCGAACCCGGACACGATTCGCGTGCTCATCCGCATGTTCCACGACGCCGGCTTCCACGTGAGCGCGCACGCGATCGGCGACAAGGCGATCGACTGGCTGGTGGACAGCTACGCACAGGCGATGCGCGAGCATCCGATTTCCGGGCTGCGGCACGGCATCATCCACGCGAACATTCCGACCGATCACGCAATCGACGTGATGGCCGATCTGCAGCACAAATACGACGCGGGGTATCCTGAGCCGTCGGCAACGTTCACCTGGTGGCTGGGCGATTCGTACGCCGGGAACTTCGGCGTGGAGCGGTCGAAGCGGCTCAACCCGTTCGCCACGTATCTAAAGAAGGGAATGATCTGGGCGAACGGCTCGGACTTCAGCGTGACCCCGTTCGCGGCGCGCTACGGCATCTGGTCGGCGGTGGCGCGGCAGACGCTGCTCGGGCAGTACGGCGATCCGTTTGGCCGTGCGGAATCGGTCGACGTGCACGTCGCGCTCGAGGCGGTGACGATCTGGGCGGCCCGGCAGATGTTTCTGGAGAAGAAAATCGGATCGGTGGAGGTGGGGAAGTATGCCGATCTCGCCGTCTGGGATCGCGATTTCTATACGGTGCCGACGGACGGCCTGAAGGATGCGAAGTGTGTATTGACGGTGTTCAATGGAAAGGTGGTGTATGGCGATCCGCGGCAGTTGGGGCCACGGGGAGGGCAGTGAGTTTCGATCGTCTCGTTCGCGCAGCCGGACTTCCAAATGCCCGTAAGCCCCTTCGCCGGAAAGCCGGCGACGCAATCGATGCTGGTCAACGTGCCGCGACTGGTCACCGCGTATTACGCGGAACGACCGGACGCCGGCGTAGCGGCGCAGCGCGTGTCGTTTGGCACGTCGGGACATCGCGGCACGTCGATCGAGTGCTCATTCAACGACGCGCACATCGCGGCGATCACGCAGGCGATCTGCGAGTATCGCGCGCGGCAGGGCATCACCGGGCCGCTGTTCCTCGGCATCGATACGCACGCGCTGTCGGAGCCGGCGTTCGCGTCGGCGCTCGAGGTGCTCGCCGCGAACGAGGTCGACGTGATGATCGACGACGCCGGCGGCTACACGCCCACACCGGTGGTGTCGCATGCGATTCTCGCCTACAACCGCGGCCGCACGAGCGGGCTCGCCGACGGCATCGTCGTAACGCCGTCGCACAACCCGCCGCAGGACGGGGGATTCAAGTACAACCCCACGAACGGCGGCCCGGCCGACACGCAGATCACGAAGTGGGTTCAGGACCGCGCGAACGAGTTCTTGCGTGACGAGCTCAGAGGCGTGCGGCGCATTCCGCTCGCGCGCGCGAGGCGCGCCGCGACGACGCACGCGCACGACTACACGAGTGCCTACGTCGCCGATCTCGCGTCGGTCGTCGACATGGACGCCATTCGCGGCGCCACGATCTCACTCGGCGTCGACCCGCTCGGCGGCGCGGGCGTGCACTACTGGCCGCGCATCGCCGAGCAGTACCGGCTGCCGCTGACCGTGGTGAGCGACGTCGTCGATCCGACCTTTCGCTTCATGACGGTCGATTGGGACGGCAAGATCCGCATGGATTGTTCGTCGCCGTACGCAATGCAGCGGCTGATCGGGATGCAGGACCGCTTCGACGTGGCGTGGGCGTGCGATCCGGATCACGACCGCCACGGCATCGTGGCGCGCAGTGCGGGACTGCTCAACCCCAATCACTATCTCGCCGTCGCGATCGATTACCTGTTCACGCATCGGCCCGCGTGGCGCACCGACGCCGGCGTGGGCAAGACGGTGGTGAGCAGCAGCATGATCGATCGCGTGGCCGCGCGACTCGGCCGACGACTCGCCGAGGTCCCCGTGGGGTTCAAGTGGTTCGTGGACGGACTGGTGAGCGGCTCGCTCGGGTTCGGTGGCGAGGAGAGCGCCGGTGCGTCGTTCCTCCGGCGCGACGGGCGCGCCTGGTCGACGGACAAGGACGGGCTCATTCTCGGGTTGCTCGCCGCCGAGATGACGGCTGTCACTGGGCGCGATCCGGGCGAGCTCTATGCGGGTCTCACGCGAGACTTCGGCGCGCCGGTCTACGAGCGGATCGACGCGCCCGCCACTGCGGCGCAGAAGGCGGCGCTGTCGCGCTTGTCGCCGGAACAGATCGAGGCGACGGAGCTCGCCGGCGAGCCGATCACCGCGATGCTCACGACCGCGCCGGGGAGCACCAACGCGATCGGCGGCCTCAAGGTGACGACGGCCAACGGCTGGTTCGCCGCGCGGCCGTCGGGCACGGAAGAGATTTACAAGCTGTACGCCGAGAGCTTTCTCGGGGATGAGCACCTCGCGCGAATCCAGGCCGAAGCGCAGGCGATCATCGCGGCGGCGTTCGCGTCGGGCGGAGCATAAGGGTCTGTAACACCGCGACCCCGGCGGTTCGATTTTCCTGATCGAGTGCCGAATCCGGGCTTGACGCGATCCAAATGGTAAGTTAGTACTTACGGTAAGTTATGACTAACCATTCACGCGCGTTCGTCGCCCTCGGCGACCCGACCCGGCAGGTGATCTTCGAGCGACTCGCGCGGCGCCCCATGCCGGTCGGGAAGCTCGCCGCCGGGCTTGGGGTGACGCGGCCGGCGGTGTCGCAGCATCTCAAGGTGCTCAAGCACGCCGGTCTCGTGACCGCGCGGCAGGAGGGGACGCGGCGGGTCTACCAGATCGATCCGCGCGGAGTGGAAGCCATGCGAACCTACCTCGATCGGTTCTGGGATCGAGCCCTTGCCGCGCTCAAGACCGCGGCCGAATCGGAGAGCGACTCATGAACGCAGGCCCAACCACGATGACCGAGCCCGAGAACAGCCTCGAACCCGTCCGAAAGCAGATCGTGATCGACGCACCGCAGGAGCATGTCTTCAAGGTCTTCACACGCGACATCGACACGTGGTGGCCGCGGCAGCATCACATCGGCACGTCCCCGCTCGAGCGCGCGATGCTCGAACCGCGCCAGGGCGGACGGTGGTACGCGATCAACAAAGACGGCAGCGAGTGCGACACGGGCACGGTGCTCGTGTGGGAGCCGCCCCGCCGCCTGGTGTTGGCGTGGCAGATCACGGGAGACTGGCAGTACGATCCGAACTTCGTCACCGAGGTCGAGGTGACGTTCACCGCCGAAGGGCCGCGGAAGACGCGCGTGGACCTCGAGCATCGGAATCTCGAGCGCTATGGCGCCAGCGCCGCGAAGCTGCGGAAGGGGATCGACGCGCCCGACGGTTGGGGGCTCATCTTGCAGCGGCTTGCGAACGCTGCTGGGCAGTAACGAGACGGGAGAGAGGAGGAGAGAGCAGCGCATTGTCCACTCTCTCCTCTCCTCACTCCCACTCGCTCATTTCTTTGGATCGAGGATCTCCCCGATCCGATGCTCCGCGCCCTGGAGATGCAAGGTGGTCTCCCGGTCGCCGGCCTTCGGTGTGGCGCGACGCACGTCGTTGCGCAGCGTCACCAGCTCGCCGCGCAGTTGCGAGCGCGCATCCTCCGACAGCGGTTCGATGCGAATGCCGAGTGCCGCAAACAACGCGGCGTTCGGGTTCGGTGCCGCGGAGGCGTTGAGCTTGCGATCGACCTGCGTCAGATAATTCATCTGCAGCGCGCGCCGGTAGGCGTCGATCGTTGGGCGCGACTCGGCGAGCTCGGACCAGATGCCACTGCGCATGTCGTCGAGCATCGCGCCGAGCGTGTAGACGTTCTTGCCGCGCAGCGCCTCGCCCTCGAGCAGGCGGTTCATGCGCTGATCGTCGAGCAGCGCAGTGAGCACGCGGCCCTGCGCGTTGCCGACGCGGGTGAGCATGCCGCCCGCCTCGATGCGCGCCGCGATCTCGGGATGGATGAGATACCCAGGCGTCTTGAACACTTTGTCGTTGAGAAAACGCATCGCTTCGACCTGGCGCGCCTTCGAGAGCGGCGTGTAGACCGGACCGCTCTGGCTGCCCGACTTGTACTGCACCGCCGCGCCGCCGATCACGGTCACGGGATGTGCGGCTTCCGTCGCCCACTGACCGACGGTGCGATCGTAGAGCTCCTTGAGCAAATCGTTATCTTCGCCCTGGCGCGTGCCGGTCTGCAGCACGTAACCCATCACGCGCTCGATGTTCTTGAAGCCGTAGCCGGTGGACTTCACCGGATCGGCGTCGCCGACCGCTTCGCTCTGCGTACCGAAGCCGCCCGCCGCGTTGTTGCCGGAGAAGCGCAGCCAGGGAACGGTGTCCTGCATCCGCAGCCACGACTCGAGCACGGGACGCTCGGCCTCCGGCGTGGGCGCGTTGGGAATTTCCTTGTAGCCGTACATGATCGTGTACTTGTCCCATGGGCCGACGCGGGGAAGAATGTCTTCCAGCGCGACGTGATCCTCGGGCTGCGCCACGTAGTTCATGCGCGAGTAGTCCATGACGCTCGGGCTGTGTCCCATCGTGTGCGTCCACGTGGCGCTGCGCACGCTGTCGGCGGGATACGTCGAGCTGCCGATCTGATCGTGCTGCAGGCCAATGGTGTGACCCACTTCATGCGCGACGAGAAATTCCATCAGCCGTCCCATCAACGAGTCAGGGAAGGGAATGGTGCGGGCGCGCGGATCGACTTGCGCGGCCTGGGTGAAATACCAGTTCTGGCCGAGGCTGATGAGGTTGTGGAAGATGCGCGAGGAGCCGTTGAGGATCTCGCCCGTGCGCGGATCGCTGACGTGCGGCCCGACTGAGTTTTCGACGGTGGACGGAAGCCAGCGGACCATGGTGTGGCGAATGTCGTCGGGCGACCAGTCGGGATCGTTGGCCGGCGGATCGGCGGCGACGATGCCGTCCTTGAAGCCGGCCGCCTCGAACGCGGGTTGCCAATCGGTGATCGCCTTCCGCATCCACGGCTTGAGCCAATCGGGCGTGTTCGGATCGACGTAGTAGGTGATCGGTTTCTTGGGGTAGCACAGATTGCCGACGCGGCGGTCGGAGCACTCGAGGCGCCAGCGCGTCACGAACTCGCGCGTGGCGGTGCGCTGCTCGTTGGTGCCAAAGTCCACGGTGCGCACGCTGAACAGCCCGGAGCGCTCGTCGGCGCGACGGGTGCGCATCGGCACTTCGGGTAGGCGCACGATGCTCCAGTGCGCGAGCACGCTCTGCGCGGCGCTCTGCTGTCCGGGCAGCACAATACCGCCTCGGCCGCCCGCTGGAGCGGGAATACCCGTCTGTGTGGCTTCGATCTCGACGTTGTCCGGAAACGCGAGCGCGCGCTCGACGTACGAGCGGGTCGGATCGATCGTGCCCCGAATCGCCGCGAGCTCTGGCACGGCGGTCGTGAAGAGCCGTGTCACGTCGACCACGGCCGCGCTGTCGGGGCCGTAGGTGTCGACGTTCAACACGGCGATGATCGGCCCGTAATTCGAGTTCTGCACGGCGCGATAGACGGACAGCGTGGTATCGGCGGTGACGGCGAACGACGGCGAGCGAAGGACGACGCGATTGCCGTTCCGCTCCCAGCGCAAGGTGCGTTCGCCGAACTCGTCGCCCGCGTACTCACCGAAGCCGCCACCACCAGGAGTGGGGTTCGACGCCGCGGCGCGCGCGAAGCGGCCGACGACGAGCATGTCCTTGTTCAACTCGCGACTAGGGATCTCGAAATACAGCCGGTCGCCGACGCGGTGCACGGCGAACATCCCGCGCCGGGTTTTCGCGTCGGCGGTGATGACGCGGTTGTATGGGCGCGGCTGGGTCGCCGTGAGCGGCGCGCCACCGCGGCCACCACCGGCCGTTGAATCGCCGGGAACGGGCTGTGGAGCTGCTGGCGGGGCGTTGGTGGCGCGCGCCGGCTGCGGGACGGGCGTCACCGGCGCCGGCGCGGGCGTGGAAGGAGAGCACGCCGCGATTCCCACGGCGGCGATCAGTATGGCGGAACGGTTCTGCATGGAGTCGGCGGGCCGAGGGATCGGAGGATCGGACGATTCCTACCGAATATGGCCCGCGGGCAGAGGCGGCGATACGGGCACCCAAGCCGACTGGGAACGGATCGCGCTACTCGTACCGCAACGCCTGCATCGGATCGACCTTCGAGGCCTTGAGCGCGGGGACGAATCCGGCTCCCAATGCGACGACCGCCAACACCACGATCGCGCCGCCGAAGACGACCGGATCGTACCCCTGCAGGTTATAGAGCAGCGACTTCGCGCCGCGGCCGAGGGCCAGCGCGGCGATGATGCCGATGACGCATCCCACGATCGTCATCATGCCGACCTGCTTCATCACCATGCCGCGCACCGTACGCGCGTCGGCGCCGAGTGCCATGCGGACGCCGATCTCGCGCGTGCGCTGTGCCACCGAGTAGGCGAGGACGCCGTAGAGACCGACCGCGGCGAGCAGCGTCGCGAGCGCCGCGAATGCGGCGGAGAGCGTGCTGATCATGCGGTCCATGAACACGTTGTCCTTCACCTGCTGCGGCAACGTCTTGAGATTCTCGACCGGCAGATTCGGGTCGAGCGAGTGGACCACGCCCGGAATCGCCCGTAACACCTGCGTCGGATCGCCCGCCGCTTTCACGTAGAAGCTCATCGAGCCCACGGTGGTGTCCTGCCGGTAGGGCACCACGAACATCGGCGGGATCTCCTGCTTCACCTGGGAGTACTTCGCGTCCTTGATCAGGCCCACGATCTGGAGGTTCAACGAATCGTTGCCGCCGCTCCCCATGAACTTGCCCACGGCGTCGCGTCCGAGCCCGAATTTCTTGGCGAACGCCTCGTTGACCATCGCGACTCTCGACGCGCCGGCGACGTCCGACGCCGTGAACTCCCGTCCGTTCAGCACCGGAATGCCGAGCGTGCGGAAGTAGCCCGGACCCACTTCGTTGAACCGCGCGTTCGCGTCGGTGTCGGGTCCCTTCTTGAAGCCCTGAACCGACACGTCGCTGCCCCAGTTGTCGCCGGCGAGCACGGGTACCCGCCCGCCCGACACGCCGCTCACGCCCGGAATGGAGCCGAGCTCCTGCTCGAGCCGCACGAAGAACTGCCCCGATCGCGCGTGCGTATAGCCGTTCAGCTCGGGGGACACGCCGAAGACCACGACGTTTTCAGTCTTGAGGCCCAGGTCCACGCGGCTGACGTTGAGCAAACTCTTGACGAACAAGCCCGCCGACACGAGCAGCGCCATGGACAGCGCGATCTGCGCCGTGACGAGCGAAGTCCGGAAGCGCGCCGCCGCGCGCGCGCCGGCGAGCTTGCCCGAGCCGGCGCGGAGCGTCGTCACGAGGTCGGGCTTCGTGCTCTGCAGGGCGGGGAAAAGGCCGAAGAGCAACCCTGTGCCGAGGGACATCGCCGCGGCGAAGGCCACGACGTTCCAGCGCAGCTCGAGGTGGACGAACGAGCCCGCGTCGACGGGAAGGAGCTGCATCAGCGCGATGAGCGTCCAGTGCGCGACGAGCAGGCTCACGAGGCCGCCAATCACGGCGAGCAAACAGGATTCGGTGAGCAGCTGCACGAGGATCTGCCGGCGCGTCGCGCCCAGCGAGAGGCGCACGGCCATCTCCGTGGTGCGGCCCGCGGCGCGCGCCAGCAGGAGATTCGCGATGTTCGCGCAGGCGATGAGCAGCACGATGCCGGTGATCGCGAACAGCAGCGTGAGCGGCGTGCGCGTCTCCTTGTGGATGGAGCTCTGTCCACGCCGGCCGTCGGCGAGCGCAATCTCCTTGGCTTTGAACTTCACCATCGTCTGCGCGCTCATTCCCTTCTGCAGCGGCGCTTCGACGTCGGCGAGGATCGGCTTGTACACGGCGTTCGCCGCCTTCGCCGCCTGCTCCATCGTTACGCCGGGCTTGAGGCGGGCGAAGAGATAGGCCCAATACGACCGGCGATTCTTGAAGCCGTCGAAGCCGGGCGACATGACGCCGCGCATCGAGATGGGCACGTACACGTTCGGGTTCACGCCCAGCGTGGTGCCCTCGAACCCTTTGGGCGCCACACCGATGATCGTCATCGTCTGCCCGTTGATGATCATCTTCTGATCGATCACTTTCGGGTCGGCGCCCAGTTTGTTCTCCCAGTACGAGTAGCTCAATACGGTCACGAAGTGCGCGCCGATGGTCTGGTCGTCGTTCTTCGTGAACAGCCGGCCGAGGGCGGGCTGCACGCCGAGGACGGGGAAGTAGGAGCCCGACACGAGCATCCCGTCGCCGTTCAACGTCTGGTTGTTGTACGCGACGTTCGCCCCGAACGCGCGGTGGGCGGCCACGCTGAAGCCCGTACGCTCGGCTTCGAGATCGCGGAACATGGGATAGCTGAAGACTTCGTCACACCCGCCGGCCTGACTGCACGACTGCGACCCGGGGTTCGGGCCCGGTGCGCTGAGGTTGACCAGCTGCTCGGGGCGCGACACGGGCAGCGGTTGCAGGAGCATCTGGTCGAACAGCGAGAAGATGGCCGCGTTGGCGCCGATGCCGAGCGCTAGCGACAGCACCGCCACGATCGTGACGAACGGCGTCTTGAAGAGCGTGCGGAGGGCGAGCTTCAGGTTCAGCATGAGGATCTCGGGGGCGTGATGGCGTCCGCGGTCCTACGGGCGCGGGCGGGTGCAGGTTCCAGGGATTAGATGTTCGCAGCGGGCAAAGAGTTGGGGCCGCTCCGTCATTTCGACGAAGCGGCCCCTGGTGGTGGCGAGGAATTATGTCATCCTGAGCGAAGCGAAGGATCTACTCTCCGCCGGCTATACGATCGTTACAGAAGATCCTTCAGTCGCTCCGCTCCTTCAGGATGACACGCATGCTCCGCTCATTCGGTATGACAAGCATGCTCCGCTCATTCGGTATGACAAGCATGCTCCGCTCCTTCAGGATGACAAGCGCCGGACCAACACGTCACCGCTTCCTCGGGTCCAGCGCATCGTCCACACGATCGACGATGTCCTGCCAGTGTGCTCTGGCCGTGGCACCCTGTCCACTCGCGGCGCCCCGGCGCGCTTCATCGCGGATCTGACGGAGCTGTGCCCGCGCGAGCGCGGGCAGGTCGCTGCGCTGAAGGTTCGGCGCGCCGACGAACGGCGCTTGCGGACCCGGCGGACCACCAGCACCGCCGCGACCGCCAGCCACGGCGCCCGGGGCCGGTGGTGCGGGCGGTTCGACGATTGCCGCGAGCCGCTCGATGTACACGCGCTGCAGCGTCCGACGATTCGCGTCCGGCGCGGCGCCAGTGCCCGGCGTCCCCCACACGTCGGTCTTGAGATCGCCCAGGAATTCGGCGAGCGGATAGGCGTTGGCGGCGTCCATCTGCTCGGACGACGAGAGACGACCGAGACGCGCGGGGTTAAGCAGTGACGTCAGCACCGCCGCCTCGCGGGTCGCGAGACTCGCGGGTCCGATGCGCGATTCGATGTCGGGCGTCGTGAGCCACGCGGGCGTCGTGAAGACGTTCGCGTTGAGGAACGCCAGCGCCGCCTTCTGCTTCGCCTTGGGTACCACGCGGTAGACGTTCGCGCCCTGATCGCCCGACTTGAGATCGATGGTGATGCCGCCGACGTTGGTCGTGACGTGACCCATGTAGAGCGACCACATGCCGAGCGCCTCGCCGTAGAGCTCTTCGAGGTCGGTGTAGTCGTCGCCGCTGCGCGTCGTCCACGACACGAGCTGCGGAATGACCTTGCGCATGTTCTTGAGGGCGTAGTCGGTAGCCTTCACCGCGTCGTCGCCCACGTCCTCGGTCTGCGAGCGCGGATCGACGCTCCCGAACTGCTGCGGTACGTAGCGATAGGGGAACGCGGCGGTCTGATGGACGAGCCAGTTGTTGAGCGTGGTGCGCTCCTCGTCGGCCGTCTTCGCGTTGGGAATGACGCGATAGCCCCAGTTGATCACGAAGTCGTCGAACGGTCCCACGCGGCGAATGAAATCCTTCGGCTTGAGGCCGTCGCCCGGCTGCGCCACGTAGTTCTGCCGCGCGTAGTCCATAATCGTCGCGCTCACGCCGTACTTGCTCGTGAACGCCGGCGACCGCAGCGAGTCCACCGGAAAGCTGGCCGACGCGATCATGTTGTGCTCGAGGCCGAGCGCGTGGCCGATCTCGTGCGCGATCACTTGGCGCATCGTCTCGCCCATCAGCTCCTCGGGAATGTCGAGCGTCCGCGCCGACGGATTCGCCGCACCGGTCTCGATCATGAGACGGTTGCGGTACGAGCGCATGTGGTTGTGAAACCAGTTGATCTCGCTGTTGATGATCTCGCCGCTTCGCGGGTCGGGCGTGCTGGGGCCCACCGCATTGCGAACGAGACTCGCGGCCCAGCGCACCATGGAGTAGCGCGCGTCGTCCGGATCCCAGTTCGGGTCCTGCGCCTTCGTCGGCGGATCCTTGGCGACGATCGCGTTCTTGAAGCCCGCCTTCTCGAACACCTTCTGCCAGGACTCCACGCCTTCCTTTACATACCGGCGCCACTTCGTCGGCGTACCCGGGTCGATGTAATAGACGATTTGCTTGACCGGCTCGACGAGCTCGCCGCGCGCGTACGCGGCCGGATCCTTGGGCTCGAGGCGCCAGCGCGTGATGAACGTCTCCTGCGCCGCCTTCTGCTCGTCGAGTCCGTAGTTGATGCGCGACACCTTGAAGTACCCCACGCGCTGGTCGGCGAGGCGCGGACGCATCGGCACCTTGGGCAGCAGGATCATCGACTGCCGCATCTCGAGCGAGATGGTGTTGCCGCTCGGATCGGAGGGCGGCGTCGCGGCGTCGAAGGTTTGTACCTGGTGCACTTCGATGTTGATCGGAAAGCTGCGGATGGCGCTCACGTAGCTGCGCGCCGGATCGAGACGCCGCACGCCGTACTGCCGGCGGTCGGCCGCGCTCATGCCCGAGAGTGCCGGCGTGTCGCCGGCGAAGAAGTCGGTGACGTCGAGCACGTAGCTCGCGCTGTCGCGCGTGAAGGCCGCGATGGGAAAGGCGGCGAGAATCGGCGAATAGTTGGCGTTGCGCACGCTGATCGCGATGGGCAGCGAGTCATCGGCCACGGCGGCGTAGCTGATGCTCTGGAGCTGCACGCGGTCGTTGACGCGATGCCAGCGCACCACGCGCCGCGCCGCCTCGTTGCCGGCGAACTCGAAGCCGCTCGCGCCGGCCGGCACCGCGCCGACGCGGCTCACGAGCAGGATGTCGCGATCGAGCAGCGAGTCGGGCACCTCGACGTACCAGCGGTCGTCCACGCTGTGGACGGTGATCCCGCCGCGTTCGGTCTTCGCGCGGTCGGTGATGACTTGGGCGTAGGGGCGCGGCCGGCGGACGACGTTGGCGCCGGCCGGCGCCTGGGCGCCGGCGCCAGGAGCCGGTTGTTGCGCCGGCGGTGGTGCGGCAGGCGGAGTCTGCGCCGCGGCCGCACCCGCGATGACGAGGCTCGCGCAGAGGGCGAGCGAACGGGAGGGAAGCATGAGCGAGGAGAGAGGGGAATTCGGAGAGGAAAATGACAATCTGGCGGCGCGGTGGAACCGAGGCCAGTATTTCGGCATGTCTATTCGCCGCCGCGCGTGTGTTGCCGCGCTACACCTCACGCTCGTGCTCACGAGCGCGAGCCTGCACGCCCTCGCCGCGCAACAGAGTGTGCCCGCCGATCTGCCGGCTCGCGTCGACCAGATCTTTGCGCGCTTCACGCGCACCACGCCGGGGTGCGGCGTAGGTCTGTCGAAGGACGGCCGGCCGCTCTACATCCACGGCTACGGCATGGCGAATCTCGAGTACGGGGTGCCGAACAGCGACTCCACGGTGTTCGAGAGCGGCTCCGTCGCGAAGCAGTTCACCGCCTCGGCGATCGTGATGCTCGCGCGCGACGGAAAGCTCAGCCTCGACGACGACATCAGAAAGTATCTGCCCGAGGTGCCGACCTTCGGCGGACAGAAGATCACGATCCGCAACCTGCTGACGCACACGAGCGGCCTGCGCGACCAGTGGGGACTGCTCGGCATCGAGGGCCGCGGACCGGGCTCGCAGGTGCACACGCCGATGACGACGCTCGACCTCGTGGTTCATCAGAAAATGCTCAATTTTCCGCCGGGCAGCGAATACCTCTACAGCAACACGGGGTACGCGCTCGCGGGCATCATCGTGCAGCGCGTGAGCGGCAAGACGCTCCAGGACTTCTCGCAGGAGCGGTTCTTCGGCCCGCTCGGCATGACGCACACGTTGCTGCGCGACGACTACACGCGCGTGGTGCCCAACCGCGCGACGGCGTACTCCGGCTCGGCCGCGACGGGCTTTCATCAGGACATGCCGTTCACGAACATGGTGGGCAACGGCGGTGTGTTGAGCACCATCGGCGACCTGCTGCGGTGGAACGAGAATCTCGATCGTCCCGCGGTTGGCGGATCGGAATACGTCACGGCGATGGAGACGCCGATGCGGCTGACGAGCGGCCGCGCGATCACCTACGCGCTCGGGCTGACCGTGGCGCCCTATCGCGGCCTTCGCGAAGTGGGGCACAGCGGATCGACCGCCGGCTACAGCACGTACATGTCGCGCTTCCCCGATCAGCGCGTCGCCGTCGTCGTCTGGTGCAACGGCGCCGGCACCAACGCCACCGCGCTGGCGCATCAAGTGGCCGATCTCGTGTTGCCCACGTCGGACGTGAACGCCGCGGGCGCAGCCGCGGAGCACGTCGACGTACCGGCCGCCTTGGTCGCGAAATGGGCGGGAACGTATCGCGACCCGCACACCGACCAGACGGTGACGCTCACCGCGTCGAACAACAGTTTGGTCCAGGCCGACGGCCGTGGGCGCGGGAACGCCGGCTTCATGGCGATGGGTGGAGCGCGCTTCAAGGGTCCGGTGGGCGACGCGGAGTTCGGCGGACAGCCGGGCCGTCGCACGCTCACACTGGTTCGAGCCGGCGCCGACACGGCGCACTTCGAGGAGGTGCGCGCGGCGGCGGGCGCCGTTCCACTCAACGATTATGTGGGCACGTACACGAGCGACGAGCTCGACATGCGGTACACTGTCGTGTCGCGCGGCGGGAAGCTCTACGTCACGCGCCGGCCGTACGAGGAGTTCGAGCTCCGGCCCGTCTACACCGATGACTTCGCGGCGGGTGGCGGCCTTGGTACGTTGCGCTTCGCGCGCGGTGGGAAGGGCGCGGTGACTGG
This sequence comes from Gemmatimonadota bacterium, assembly GCA_028287235.1. Classification (GTDB taxonomy): domain Bacteria; phylum Gemmatimonadota; class Gemmatimonadetes; order Gemmatimonadales; family Gemmatimonadaceae; genus JAQBQB01. The sequence goes on from JAQBQB010000008.1 coordinate 136,953, forward strand.
GTTCTCGTTCTTCGCCGGCCGCGTGCTCGACGTGCGGTTCAAGCGTGTCGGCCGCTGAGCTGAAACTCTAAATTCCGTCGATGCCGATTCGCCGACTGGCCATCGCCTGCGTGGTAGCCACCGTCGCCTGCTCCGCCAGCGGCACCGGGCATCGCGTGACAGGGCAGCCGTTTCCGGAGCTGAGTCCTCTCTCGATTCGCGCGCCGCTCGACGACGCGCAACGCCAGTGGATCGACAGCACGCTCGCCACGCTATCATTGCGCGAGCGCGTCGGACAGATGGTCATGGTCTGGATGCTTGGCGACTACACGAACAACCACGACTCGAGCTACGCCGAAGTCGTACGATGGGTGGAGCGGGAGCACATCGGCGGGGTGTCGATGTCGCTCGGCACGCCCATCGAAGTCGCCGCGAAGTTGAACGCGCTTCAGGCGCGCTCGAAGGTGCCGCTGCTCGTGAGCGCCGATCTCGAGCCGGGGCTGGGTCGGCTGGAGGGCGGCGTGTTCGCCCACTACATGCTCGACGCCGGCGGTGCGACGGTGTTTCCCAGCGCGATGGCGATCGCCGCGACGGGCCGCGACTCGGATTCCTACGACGTGGCGCGGGCGATTGCGCAGGAAGGGCGCGCCGTGGGCATCCACATCAACTTCGCGCCGGTCGTCGACGTCAACAACAATCCGGCGAACCCGGTGATCAACACGCGGTCGTTCGGTGAGAATCCGGCGCGCGTCGCGCGCCTGTCGGCGCTGTTCGTCGAGGGCGCGCAAGACGGCGGGCAACTCGCCACGGCGAAGCACTTTCCCGGGCACGGCGACACCGACGTGGACTCGCACGTCGGCCTGGCGCTGGTCTCGGCGACCTCGGCGCGGCTCGACTCGGTGGAGCTCGTGCCGTTCAGAGCCGCGATCCACGCCGGTGCGGCACTGGTGATGACGGCGCACATCGCGCTGCCGGCGATCTCCGGCGACAGCACGACGCCGGCGACGCTGTCGCCGCGAATCATCACCGGGTTGCTGCGCGACACGCTCGCCTTTCGCGGCGTGGCGATCACCGACGCGATGACAATGGAAGGCGTGGGCAAAGGCTACACGACGGAGCAGAGCAGCGTGCTCGCCGTGAAGGCCGGCGCCGACATCCTGCTCAAGCCGTCGGACCCCACGCGCGCCATCGACGCGGTGCTCGCCGCGGTGGAGCGCGGCGAGATCTCACGTGCGCGGATCGACAGCGCGGCGCGGCACATCCTCGAGCTCAAGGCGCGCTCGGGTGCGGCGCGTGCACGGCTGGTCTCGCTCGATCGGTTGCGCGAGGTCGTCGGTGCGCCCGAGCACCGCGCGATCGCCGCCGACGTCGCGCGCCGCGCGGTGACGCTGCTCCGTGACCGCGAGGGACTCCTGCCGCTCGCGGCTGGTGCCGGAGCGCGCGTGCTCGTGATTCAGTACGCGCCCGAGACGGAGATCAGGGCGGGTCGTGCGTTCGCGGCCGAGATGCGCGGCGTAGGTGGCAAAGGAGTACAGGTCGCCAAGATTGGGCCATCGGCAACGTCCGACCTGTTGGATTCTATCGCGCGCCTCGCCGACAATGCCGGCGCGGTGATCGTCACGGCATACGTTCGGCGTGTGGAAGGCGAGGGGCGGTTCGCCGTTCCGCAGCGCGTCGCGGCGTGGATCGATGCGCTGGCACAGCACCGGAAAGCGGTCGTCGTCGCGTTCGGGAATCCCTATCTCCTTCGGCAATTCCCCAACGTGGGCACGTACATGGTGACCTACGGCGTGACCGACGACCTCGAGCGAGCGGCGGCGCGCATCGTTCTGGGCAAGCAGCCGGCGAGCGGGCAGTCGCCGGTATCGTTGCCCGGCTTCTTCAAGGCGGGCGACGGAATTCGGCGCTGACGCACGCCCGGGCGCAATCGTCGCTATTTTCAGGTGCCGAGGCCGGCCAAACAGGTTCGCGGGTTGCCATAAATCCGGCACCGCCCTGTGGAGTTCCGACATTGACGTGCATCGTGGGACGTACGACGTGATCGAGAAAGACCCGTTTGCCGTGTCGACGTGCAGGCTGTGCCGGACTGCCGACGCCAAGATCAACTTCACGAACGACCTGGGAGTCATCGACGTCGCGTGTGAGCGATGCGGGCGCTTTCGCGTCGAGATCTCCGGCTACAATCTCCGCTTCGACTCGCTGAGCGGCGCGCAGCGGCTGCGTGTCCTGGAGCTCGTGAAGAACAAGCACGATTCGGGGGAGGCGTCGCCCCTCATTTCGGCCGAATATCTCAAGCAGATCCTGGCGACCGAATGACTTAGCGGGGCCGAGCAGGGGAGCTCGACGGCGCGGCATGGATCACGCACTCCAATAGGGTGCGGCGGGTGCGCAGACGCCGCCCCGTGATAAGCGACCCTGCCCGAATGGAGTTCCTCGATGAGCGAAGGAAAGACGGCGCCAAATCTCAAGGTGCTCGACGACAGCTACGAGATTCTTGGCGAGCTCCGCAGCGGTGAGCGGACCGGCACTTACATCGCCAAGCGGAGCGCGGACGGGACGGACGTCATCATCACGGTCGTCGATGCCCCGCAGGGAGGCGAGAACAACGCGCTGAACCTGTTCGCCGCCGACACGCAGCTCCTCTCCAAGCTCACCCATGCGCAGGTGCCGCAGGTGATCGAGGGTCGTTGGGTTGGCAAGGATCAGTTCGCCGTCGTCAGCCGCCGCCACCAAACGTCCACGCTCGACGAGCTGTTGGCTCGAGGCGAAAAATTCTCGCCGCCTCGCGTCTCGACCATCCTCCAGGAGGTCAACGCGATTCTGGAGTGGGCGCGGTCGAACGGCGTCGTCCATCGCGGCGTGTCGCCCGACTCGCTCGCCTTCGAAAGCGGAACGAACCGCGTGCTGGTCTCGCTCGAGCCCACGCCGATCCCCATGCAGGGAGTGCCCGACGCCTGCGCCGACGCGAAGACGATTGGCACGCTCACCTGGTCGATGCTCACCGGCACGCGCCACACCGACGCAGCAGCGCTCTCCGAACTGCGGCCCGATCTCGCGAAGCGCGTGGTCGACGAGACGGAAACGATGGTGCGCTGCAAGAGCGGCGGCGAGGTGCCGGACGTGCAGACCTTCCTCGCGGTGATCGCCGCCGCCGACGCGCTGCGTGCGGGCGAGCTCGAGGTCGCCGAGATCCAGGCGGAGCTCCAAGAGGCGCGCCGCAAGGAGCTCGCCGATTTCGAAGCCGAGCAAGCGGCGTGTGCGCTGCGCAATCGCGAGCTGGAAGAGCAGCTGGCAAACGAGCGCAAGGAGTTCGAGGCCAAGATGGCCGATGAGGAAGCGCAGCTCGCGCAGGTGAAGGCCGACTTCGCGGCGCTCAAGGCGAGCGAGGAAGGGCAGCTCGCGATCGAACGCTCGCAGTTCGAGCAGGAGCGCCACGATCTCGAGGATGCGCGCGCCGAGTTCGAGCGCCGAGTCGCCGAGCGCGAGGCGGAGCTCGACGGCAAGCACGCTGAGGTCGATCGCATTCGCGCCGAGGAAGGCCAGCGGATCGACGCAGCCATCGCGGCCGCCGTCGAGACGGTCGCCGCCACGGCGGTCGTCGTGCCTCCGCCGGAAGACGACGGCATCGGCGACGACTGGAAAACCGAGGCCGCGTCGGGCTCCACGCCAGCGACGAAGCCCGCCGCGAAGCCGGACCCAGCACCGTGGATCGACGAGACGGTAAAGAAGCACTCCGTCGGCAAAGGAGAGCCCGCGGTCGCGATGGCCGGGGCTGGAGAGGGCGGACGTCCCGCTTGGATGATCCCCGCGGGAGCGACCGCGCTGATTCTGCTGCTCGTGGCGATCTTCGCGCTCACGAATCGCGGCTCGTCGGCCGCGCCGAACAACGTCACCGTGGGAAGCTCGAAGGTCATTCCGACGGCGCCCACGACGGACGTGCGCAATCAGCCGAAGGGCGGCTTCCTCACGCAGACGGCGGGTGGATCCGTGGCGGCACCCGTCGGACCGCCGCTCGCACCCACGACCGCGACGCCGGCGGCCGTCATGCCCGACAGCACGGGCAAGCTTGCCGAGGCGAAGCCGTCGGCGGCGCCACCGTCGGCGGCGCTCGACGCGTCGAAGCCCAAGCCGAAACCCAAGCCGAAGCCGGTGGAGCGATCGACGACCGCGGATTCGTCGAGATCGGGCAGCTCGTTCAGTGCCGAAGCCGACGCGATCCGCCGCGCCGAGGCGGCGCGACGCGACAGCGTTCGCCGCGACAGTCTGGCGCGGCGCGACACCACCGTGAGGCCGAAGCCCGACACGCTGGCCCGGCCGCGCATCGACACCACGGCCGCCGCCTCACGCGTTTGACCGTTTGACGCGCGAGGCTTGGCGGCAGCCGTAGATTCCTCTTCGTCGCGACTTTCGCAACCGTCGAACGGAGAGCACCATGCCGCGCCAAGGGATTTACAAGGACGTCACCGAGACTCTCGGCAACACGCCGCTCATCCAGCTCAACAAGTTGTCGGCGGGGCTCGCGGCGCGCGTCGTCGTGAAGCACGAGGGATACAATCCCTACAACTCCGTGAAAGACCGCATCGGCGCGTCGATGATCGACGACGCGATTCAGCGCGGCGCGCTGAAGCCGGGCATGGTCATCGTCGAGCCGACGAGCGGCAACACCGGTATCGGCCTCGCGTACGCCGCGGTCGCGCGCGGCTACCGCTGCATCTTCACGATGCCAGAGACGATGACGTTCGAGCGCCGCGCGATGCTTCGCGCGCTCGGCTGCCGCGTCGTGCTCACGGAAGGCCCCAAGGGAATGAAAGGCGCCATCGCGCGCGCCGAAGAGATCTTCGCGCAGCTCGGCGACAAGGCATGGATGCCGCGGCAGTTCGACAATCCGGCGAATCCGGCGATCCACTATCGCACCACCGGTCCGGAGATCTGGGCCGACACCGACGGGAAGGTCGACATCTTCGTGGCCGGCGTCGGCACGGGCGGTACGATCACCGGCGCGGGGCGATTCCTTCGTGAGAAGAATCCGAAGATTCACATCGCGGCCGTGGAGCCGGCGGAAAGCCCGGTGCTCTCGGGTGGAGAGCCTGCACCGCACAAACAGCAGGGCATCGGCGCGGGATTCATTCCGTCGCTGCTCGATACGAAGATCTACAACGAAGTCGTTCGCGTAACGAACGACGACGCGATCACCACCACGCGACGCCTGGCGCGCGAGGAGGCGATCTTCGCCGGCATCTCGTCGGGCTCGATCACCTGGGCGGCGCTGCAGATCGCGGCGCGGCCCGAGAATAAGGGAAAGCTCATCGTGTCGATCGTCTGCGACTTCGGCGAGCGGTACCTGTCGCACCCCGTCTACACCGAGCTGCCCGAGCCCGACGACGCGTGGATCGGCGTGTCTATCCAGTAACGGCAGTACCGGCGCGCGCGGAGAACCGCCGCGCGCCGCGCAGGTAGACCGCGGCGGAGAGGGCGAGCGCGCCGAGTCCAACGGCGCATACGCCCGTCCACTGCCAGCGGCCCCACGCCCAGACGCCGAGCGCGGAACCGAGCGACCCGCCGGCGAAGTAGGTCACCATGTACACGGTGTTGAGCCGATTGTGCTCGGCGGCCGGCAGTTGGTAGATGCGCGTCTGGTTGGAGATGTTGACGACCTGCATGCCCGCGTCGAGCACGATCACGCCGATCACGAGTCCGGCGATGGTGCTTCCCGCGAGCGCGAAGAGCACGAACGAGAGCAAGACGACGCCGAGTCCCACGCCGACCGTGCTGCGTGGTGTGCGCTTGTCGGCGAGCTTGCCGACCATGGGCGCGACCGACGCCCCGACGATGCCGATGAGGCCGAACGCGCCGGCGATCGCGCTGCCGTAGTGCAGCGGCGGAAGCTCGAGGCGAAAGGCGAGCGTGGTCCAGAATGCGCTGAACGCGACGAAGTTGAGCGCGCCGATCACGCCCGCGTCGCGTACCACGGGTTGCGTGCGCGCGATGGTGACGAGCGAGCGAAGCAGCATGCCGTACCTCATCGCGACTCGCGGCGGCTCGGCGGGCAGCATGCGCGACAGCGCGATCGCGAGGGCGACCATGAGCACGGCGGCGATGGCGAACATGGCGCGCCATCCGGCTACGGCGCCCACGGCGCCCGCGAGCACGCGCGCGGCAAGAATGCCGATCAACAGGCCGCCCATCACGCGCCCCACGACGCGGCCGCGCATCGACGCGTCCACGAGGCCGGCGGCGTACGGAACCACGACCTGCGGCACGACGGTGGTGACGCCGATCGCGAAGCTGGCGACGGTGAGCACCGTGATGTTCGGCGCGCCGGCCGCGACGGCGAGGGAGACCGACACCGCGATGAGCAGCATCACCATTAGCCGCCGCCGCTCGATCACGTCGCCGAGCGGAACGAAGAGCAGCAGGCCAACGGCGTAGCCAACCTGTGCGGTGGTGTTCACCAGGCCGACGCGCGAATCGGGCAGAGCGAACGTGCGGCCGATCTGCGGCAGCAGCGGTTGGTTGTAGTAGAGATTCGCCACGACCGCCCCGGCGGTAAACGACAGCAAGCCGATGGGAAGGTCCGAGCCCGGGCGTTTCATTCGATCAAACTTATCGCTATCATCCGTCATTCGCGCACGCGACGGGTGCAATGAGCGACAAGGCCCTTCCGCAGTTCCCCGCCGAAACGAGCGCCGACGGCGCCTTCGTTCGGCAGGAGTATTCGATCCGCGACCGCATCACGGCAGACGGCTCGTCCGGCTTTCCGGCGGAGGCGGGGCGGTATCATCTGTACGTGTCGCTCGCCTGCCCGTGGGCGCACCGCTCGATCATCGTTCGGACGCTGCTCGGCCTGGAAGACACGATCTCCATGGGCGTGGTCGATCCCATTCGCGACGACCGCGGCTGGCGGTTCGCGCGGGGTGAGGGACACGACGCGGACGGCGTGTGCAACTTCGAGTTTCTCTCGGAGGCGTACCTGCGCACCGATCCATCGTTCACCGGACGTTACACGGTGCCGTGCATCTGGGACCGCGTGACGCAGCGGTTGGTGACGAATAATTATCCCGACATCACCATCGATCTCGAAACGCAGTTCACGGCGTTGCACAAACCGGATGCGCCCGACCTCTACCCCGCGCATCTACGCGAGGCGATCGACGAAGTGAACGCGCTGGTCTATCGGGACGTGAACAACGGTGTGTACCGGGCAGGCTTCGCCACCGGCCAGGCCGCGTACGAGCGTGCGGTAGACCGGCTGTTCGCGCGACTCGTGTGGCTCGAGGATCGATTGGCGAACCAACGCTACCTCGTCGGCGATCAGCTTACCGAAGCGGACATCCGCCTCTTCACGACCCTCGTGCGCTTCGACGCGGTCTATTACGGCCACTTCAAATGCAACCTGCGCCGGTTGGTGGATTATCCCAACCTCTGGGGCTACGCGCGCGATCTGTTCCAGCGTCCGGGCTTCGGCGAGACGGTGAACTTCGATCACATCAAGCGCCACTATTACATGACGCACGACGCGATCAACCCCACGCGCATCGTGCCGAAGGGGCCCATCGTCGACTGGAACATTCCGCATGACCGTGGAACCCACGCTCGGTAAGCCGCACAAGCTGTTCACGATTCGCGACGCGCGCGACGACGAACGTCAGGCGATCGCCGAGCTGACGTTGCGGGCGTACGCCGAGTACGCGGAGATCATGGAGCCCGGCGGGTGGGCCGGCCTGGAGCAGGCGATCCACCGCGCGCTCGTGTCGAGCGAGCCGGCCGAGCGGCTCGTGGCCGACGATGAGGGAACGCTCATTGGCAGTGTGATGCTCTATCCCGCGTCGGTCAATGCCTACGGCGACGCGACCGGCACGCTGGGCTGGCCGGAGGTTCGGCTGCTCGCGGTGCCCCCCGAGGCGCGCGGACGAGGGGTGGCGGGCGCGTTGATGCAAGCGTGTGTTCTCCGCGCGAAAGCGGCGGGCGCTACGGCGATTGGCATCCACACGTCGCGCAGCATGCAGGTTGCCATGGCGATGTACATGCGCATGGGCTTCGTTCGCGCGCCGGAGCACGACTTCCAGCCGCCGGGCGCGGAGACCGTGGAGGGTTACCGGCTGTCGCTGGTTTGAGGGGGCTGTATGCTTCGGCATGTCCTTCATCGCTCATAGAACCGACATCCAGATGCGCTTCGGAGACACCGACGCGCTCGGCCACGTCAACAACGCCAGCTTCGCGTCATACGCCGAAGTCGCGCGCCTCGAGTTTCTCCGCCGGCTCGGCAAGTCCGTGACGTCGCTGATCCTCGCGAGCCTGTACGTCGATTTTCGCCGGCAGGTGGAGTTCGACGATCGCGTGTACATGGAGACCTGGGTCGAGCGGCTGGGCCGCAGCAGCGTGACGCTTGGGCAAACGGTGTTCGCCAACGACAAGCAGGCCGCCGAGATCCGATCGGTCGTGGTGCACTTCGACTATGCGACGAGCACGTCGCAGGAGTTGACGGCCGAGATGCGGCAGGCCATGGAGCCGTTCGTGAAGGAGTCGAAGGCGTAGGGCACCAGTGTGAGCGCGGACGAGCGCGTCCCCACGATGTCGGCCGAAGCCGTGCGTCGCGTTCTCGTCATCGGCTCCGGCGGAGCGGGGAAGTCGAGGCTCGCCGCGCAGATCGCCGAGCGTCTATCGCTGCCGCTCGTCCGCCTCGATGCGCTGTACTGGCACGCCGGCTGGGTGCCGACGCCGAAAGAGGAGTGGAACGCGCTCGTGCGCGAGCTGTCGGCGGCCGACGCGTGGGTGATGGACGGCAACTACGGCGGCACGCTCCCGCTGCGGCTCGAGCGGTGCGACGCCGTGGTCTTTCTCGATCTGCCGCGGCTCGTTTGCATGTGGGGGCTCGTCAGCCGGTGGCTGCGGTATCGAGGACGCACGCGTCCCGACCTCGCCGCGGGGTGCCCGGAGCGCATGAGCTGGGAGTTCATCGTGTGGGTCTGGAGCTACCCGTCGCGGCGGCGCGGCGAGATCCTGGCGAAGCTCGGCGCGCTTCCGCCGAGCAAGCGCGTGACCGTGCTGACCTCTCGGCGCGCCGCGCGGCGGTTCGTCGACGGGCTCGGCCTGGGGTTGCGCGCCAGTCTGTAACTTCCCCTCCTACCCTTCGTATTGTCAGCAGATATGTCCACCCAGAAATCTCACAAGAAACGACGGCGCCGTCGCTCCGCGGCAGTGCCGTTGACGATCGTGCCCGCGCTGGCCGCGCTCATGAGCGCCGCGGGCTGCAGCTCGAGCCGCGCGCTCGATCCCTGCGAGCCGAGCTCGTACGAGCAAGTGACGTGCGATTCCGCGGTAAGCCATCACGGCTATTGGTACGGCGGCACATGGTATCCGCACACCTACGCCTACCTGCCGATCTTCTACTACAACGGCTATCGCAGCTACCTCGGCGGCGGACGCATGCGCTCCGTCGCGCCCACCGTCTACGCGCCGCCGAGCGCGACGCCGTCGCGCCCGGCCGTGGTGCGCGGCGGGTTCGGCGGCATCGGTGAAGGACACGCCTCCGCCGGCAGCTGACCTCTACTCTCTCGGTCTTCCAAACTGACATGGAACGCATCCCAAGCGAGCCCCGCCCCAACTGGCAAGAGGCGGTGGAGTCCCGCGGTCTCAAGTGGCACACGGGCGCGACGCCGTATTGGAGCGAGGACGCGTATTACCGGTTCACCACCGACGAGATCGACTCCGTCGAGCGGGCCACGAACGAGCTCCATCAGCGCTGCATCGAAGCGGTGCAACACGTCATCGACGAGGAGCGGTACGCGGAGCTCAAGATTCCCGAGCATGCGATTCCTCTCATCGAGCGAACGTGGAAGGAGGAGCCGCCGTCGATCTATGGGCGTTTCGATCTCGCGTTCGACGGCAAGTCGCCGCCGGTGATGCTCGAGTACAATGCCGACACGCCCACGTCGCTGCTCGAAGCCTCGGTCATTCAGTGGGATTGGCTCGAGGCGCTGCACAAGGGCGCGGACCAGTTCAACTCATTGCACGAACGTCTCGTCGCGACCTGGCGCGACATGATGCCCTACCTCGGCAAAGGTGGTCCGCTCGGGCCGCTCGTGCACTTCGCGTCGATGGACGACATCGAAGACGGCATGACGACGGCGTACCTCGCCGAGACCGCGATTCAGGCGGGCATTCGCGCGCAGCTCACGCCGGTGGGCGACATTGGCTGGGATCCCGACGCGAAGGAATTCGTGGACGTTTCCAACGTGCGCGTCGATACGCTCTTCAAGCTCTACCCGTGGGAATGGATCATCCACGAGCCGTTCGCGCAGTTCATCCCGAAGGCGAAGACGCAGTTCATCGAGCCCGCGTGGAAGATGATTCTGTCGAACAAGGGCATTCTCGCGATTCTCTGGGATCTCTTTCCCGGGCATCCGAATCTGCTGCCGGCGTACTTCGACGAGCCGCGCGGCATGTTCGAGTACGCGAAGAAGCCGCTGCTCTCACGTGAAGGCGCGAACGTGACGATCCATACGATGAAGGAGCATCTCGAGTCGACCGGCGAATACGGCGCGGAGGGCTACGTCTTCCAGCAGCTCGCGCCGATCCCGACCTTCGACGGCAAGCGGTCGGTGATCGGCAGCTGGATCATTGGGCAGGAGGCAGCGGGGATGGGAATTCGCGAGGACGACAGCTGGGTGACGGGGAATACGTCGCGTTTCGTGCCGCACTTGATCCGCTAGAAATCCCCGTCACCGGCGCCGCCTAAAACACCACCGGCGCCTTGTTCGCCACGATCGGCTCGAGCCCCAACCGCTTCGCTTCCACGTTGAACGCGGGGAGATCCGCGTTGAGCGCCTTCATCAACCGATCCGTCTGCACTTTCAGCTCGCCGTTCAGATCGGTGAAGATCGGATAGGCGCTGGCAATCGGCTTGGCGTCGGCTGACGACACCACACCCAGCAGCGAGGCGATGCGGTTGTTGATCTTGATCGGGAAGTTGAGCGGATCCTGCCCGCTCTGATTCCGAACCTGATAGATCTCTTCCTCCACGGCGCTCAGATCCTTGTCGAGCTTGTCGCCGGCCGCCTTGAGCTGCGGATCCTGCGACTTCGTCAGCCGGTCGGTCAACTGGCGCTTCACGTCGCGAATCTGGACGACGGCATTGTTCGCCTCGCTCACCTTGTCGCGGAGCTGAATCGCCAGCGCGAACTGCGCCTGCAGATCGGCGTCGGTCGCTTCGTGCCACGGGTTCCGCTTCACCACCAACGGCTGCGAGACCGTCTTGCCATCGGCCGTGAGACGCACCGTGTACTTGCCCGGCGGCGCCTGCGGTCCGGTCGTCGAGCCGCCCCAGAGAATCATGTTCGGGAAGCTCGCGGCCGGCGCGTAGCGCGTGTCCCACGTGAACGAGCTGAGGCCCGCCACCTTGGGTGGAGTCGTGGCGCCGAGCCCGCCGCGGCCGCGACCACCACCGCCGCCGCCTGCCGAGGCGGTGTCGGTGCCCGGGTAGGTCCGAACGACCTGACCCTTCGCGTCGAGAATGTCGAGCCGCACGTTTTGTGCGGGCTGCTTGAGCAAATACTGAAGCACCGCGGGCGACGCGGAACGGTAGACCGTGGACGGCTTGAACAACACCGGATCCGTACCGGCCGCCATGGTCGCGGCGTACTGCCGCAGCGGCTCGATGTTGTCGAGGATGTAGAAGCCGCGCCCGTGCGACGAGACGGCGAGGTCGTGATCGGTGACGATCAGGTCCCAGAGTGGAATGTCGGGCAGGTTGAGCGACAGCGATTCCCAGTGGTCGCCGTCGTCGTACGAGACGTAAGCGCCGTGCTGCGCGGCGGCGTAGAGCAGGCCTTTGCGCGTGGGGTCTTCACGCACGGCATGCACGAAGTCGTCGCCGCGAATGCCGGTGACGATCTTCGTCCACGTCTTGCCCATGTCGTGGGTGCGATAGATGTACGGCGCCTTGTCCTCGAGCAGGAAGCGCTTCACCGCGACGTACGCCGTCGCCGAGTCGAACGCGCCCGCGTCGATGATGCTGACGCGGCCGAAGTCGGGCATGTCCTTGGGCGTGACGTTGCTCCACGACTTGCCGCCGTCCTTCGTGACGCTCACGATGCCGTCGTCGGAGCCGGTCCAGATGACGCTCGTCGTGCGCTTCGATGGCGCGATGGCGAAGAGCACCGCGTACACCTCGGGGCCGTTCATGTCGCGCGTGATCGGACCGCCCGACGGTCCCATCGTCTTGGGATCGTGGCGCGTGAGATCGGGGCTGATGCGCTCCCAGCTGTCGCCGCCGTTCGTCGTCTTCCAGAGATGCTGCGAGCCTGCATAGAGCGACTTCTTGTCGACCGGCGAGAAGACGATGGGGTACGTCCACTGCCAGCGCTCCTTGATCACCGCCGACTCTTCGCCGGAGAACATGCGCGGATACGGGCTCACTTCGCGCACTTCGCCGGTGCGGCGGTTGAGCTTCGTGAGGAAGCCGCCGCCGTTCGCGTTGGTGCCCGAGTAGAACACGTCGGGGTCGCGCGGGTCGGGAGCGATGTAGCCGTCTTCCGAGCCGCCGGGGCTGTAGGTCGCCGGCGCACCGCCGCGTCCACCACCACCACCGCCGCCGCGCCCGAAGGCCGGTGCCGCGCTCGGCACGCACAGTTCGCTCGCGTCCTGCTGCGAGCCGCAGACGTCGTACGGCAGCCGCGGCGTCGCGACGACGTGATAGAACTGTCCCGTGGGATATTCGCGCGAGCTCCAGGTGCGTGCGTCAGCGGACGCATTGTACGTCACCGCGCCGCCGCCGTCGCTCGCGTGCAGCACGTGATCGGTGTTGTCGGGGTCGATCCACAGGTCGTGCGAGTCGCCACCGGCGAACTGCCCCTGCGCGAAGGTCTTGCCGCCGTCGAGCGAGCGGAACGTGCCGACGTTGCCGATGTAGACCAGGTCCTTGTTCTTCGGATCGGCGAAAACGTGCGTGTAGTAGAACGCGCGCTGCCGGAAGCGACGCTCGTTGTTGACCAGGCTCCAGGTGGCGCCCGCATCCTCGGAGCGGAAGAGCCCACCGTTCTCGTTCTCGACCAGCGCGAACACGCGGTTCGGGTCGGCGGCCGACACGGCGACGCCGATCTTGCCGTCGATCCCTTCGGGCAGGCCCTTGGTGTGCGAGATGTCCGTCCAGGTCTCGCCGCCGTCGGTCGACTTGTACAGGGCGCTCCCCGGGCCGCCGCTCGACATACCCCACTCCTTGCGGTACGCCTCCCACAGGGCGGCGTACATCACGTTGGGATTCGTCTTGTCGATCGAGATGTCGATGCCGCCCGTCGCGGCGTTCTTGTACAGCACCTTGCGCCAAGTCTTGCCGCCGTCGGTGCTCTTGAAGATGCCGCGCTCGTCGCTGTCGGCGCCGTACTTGCCGAAATCGGCGACGAACACGATGTTCGCGTTCGTGGGGTGGATGCGAATGCGAGAGATGGCATCAGAGTTCTCGAATCCCACGTGCGTCCAGGTCTTGCCGGCGTCGCTCGACTTGTAGACGCCGTCGCCCGGCTGGATGTTGCCGCGGATGCACGACTCGCCCATGCCGATGAAGAGCACGTTCGGGTCGGATTCCGACACGGCTACCGCGCCCACCGACGAGCTCTTGAGCTGGCCGTCGGTGATCGGCGCCCAGTGGTCGCCGCCGTCCGTCGTCTTCCACAGCCCGCCGCCCGTGGCGCCGAAGTAGCCGACCTTCGGCTGGCCCTTCACGCCGCTGATGGCGATCGACCGGCCGCCGCGATCCGGGCCGACGCTGCGCCAGCGGAACGACTTCATGATCGTGGAGTCGGGAAGCGCGGCGCGCTCGGGACGGGGCGCGGCTCCGCGACCGAGCGTGAACGCGCCTCCGACACCGGCGAGCGCGACGGACAGCGATATGCCTACACGGACGAGCGAACGGGACATGGGAAGGGTCTCCTGGAGTGACGAACACGACGCATGGTCATCCTGAGGGAGCAACGCGGCCGAAGGATCCGGTGCGCGAGGAGAGTTCCTCCGTCATGCAACGGGATCCGTCGCTCCGCTCAGAATGACGAAACGGTAGGCCCCATCGGCCAACCCTGCAACCTGCGGACACGACAAATCTCCCCCGCGGAACGAGGGAGACTACAGTCGAACCAACCTTACGTGGTCGGAGCCTGTTCGGCGGGCGCTGCACCAGCCGCGGGAGCGGCGGGACGGCGGCCCCAAGGCGAGCGCGGAGCGGGCGGACGGGCCCGGTCGGCCAGAATCTGGGTGTAATACGCAATCATGCGCGGCTTGACCGTGGCTTGCGTATCGCCCGGCTTCGAGGTGAAGGCGGCGTAGCGAAGCGCATCGCCAGACACTCGGAGCCACCACCACTGCGTTCCGGGCGTCGCGGGCGAGGACTCGCGCTCGCAGGTGAACGTACGTCCGTCGTCCACAAACTCGAAGCGACCCATTCTCACTACCTTATTGGGGGATATATAGGAACCTAGCGGGTGGACCACTCCGCCGCCCGTGAATGTCACGTTTCGTGTCATTTCGGAGGTATTCACATGCCAAAAGTGTATTCGCTGACCATTCGGAACCGCACGGCCCTCGCGCTGTTCACCATTGCCGTCCTCGGCCTCGGGGCGGTCTTCTTGACGGTGGGACTCGCGCTGCTCCTCGGCCTGGTGGTCGCCGGCGGCGTGCTGGGCGCCGGCGTGGCCGCGTATCGCCGGTTGCGCGGCGGCCCGCGCCAGGTGCCGAGAGCGAATCTTGATGAGCTCGATCCGGCCCTCGAGGTCAAGCAGATCGCGCCCCCTGTCGTTCGGCCGCACGACGACAACGATTAGCTTCACGACTTCACCATTTACCGTGAGCGTGGCGTGTTCGACGCATCTTATTTCAAGACTGGACTGCTCGAGGACCTGAAGGCGGCGGGGAACAAGTCGACGGTGGAAATCCACCTCATGAATGCCCACGCGCACCGCGTGCGCTCCGTGCTCGACGCCAAGCCGACGTACGTGGCGTTCGAGGCGTACCGCCAACGCATCGACGGCGGACGCAGCGACCAACATTGGCAGGCCACGCCGTCGGCCGATGACGCGTCGGCCGAGCTGGTGCGCGTCATCGTCGCCTACGATAGCATCGCGGAGATCGTCATCACCCCGGCCGAAGACGGAGCGGCACCGCGCATTGGTTTCGTGCGAGGCTGATGGTCGGCGACGCCGGTCTGCGCGCGATCAGCGCGAGCGGAACTGTCGGCCTCTGTTCGTGGATCCTTGGCCCCGATGCGGCGCCGATCACGGAAGCCGATGACGCGTTCCTCGCGCTCGTGGGCTACGATCGGGAGAGTCTCGTCGCGCTGGGGCCGCTCGACTGGCGGCGGCTGACCCCGCCCGACTCCGCGTCGCGGCTCGATGAACGGTTCGCCGAGCTCTCCGAGCTCGGGTCGCATGGACCACGCGAGCAGGAGATCATCTCACGAACGGGCCGGCACGTTCCGCTGCTCGTCGTGAGCGCAATGGTCGACGTGCGCACCGGCGCCGCGGCGTCGATGTGCATCGACATCACCGAACAGGTTCGCGCGCGCGCCGACGCCGAGCGCGCGAGCCAGGCCAAGAGTCGCTTTCTTGCCGTCATGACGCACGAGCTCCGCACCCCGCTCAACACGATCATGGGGCAGACGGAGCTCGTCGCCGAAGGGACGTACGGCACCGTGACCGACAAGCAGCGCGACGCGCTGGCGCGACTCAAGCGCGCCGCGAGCCAGCTTCGCTCGCTCGTCGACGAGGTGCTGACCTTCAGCCGCCTCGAGACCGGCGTCGTCCAGTACGACGTGACCGACGTGCCGCTTGCCGACGCGCTCGCAGCGGTGGGTCCGCTCGCGCGATCGCAGGCCGCGGCGAAGGACATCGTGTTCGACCTCGAGCTGCCAAACGGCGAGATGTGCGTGCGCGCCGATTTCGACAAGCTGCGCGACGTGCTGATCGCCCTCCTGTCCAACGCCGTGAAGTTCACTCCCGCCGGCGGCCGGATCACGCTGAACACGGCGACGCGCGACACGGCGTCGGAATACGTGTTCGTGCGCGTCTCCGATACGGGAAGCGGCATTGCGCGGGCGCGGCAGAACGCCGTGTTCGAGCCGTTTACCCAGATGGACGAGGGCCGCGCGCGAAGCGCGACCGGGCTTGGCCTGGGCCTGACGATCAGCCGGGACCTGGCCCGCGGCATGGGCGGCGACCTCCGCGTACGCAGCGCCGAGGGCGACGGCTCGACCTTTACCCTCTCGTTACGCCGGTCCGGGGCCGGCCGCTAAAGTCGCCGGACCGGGGGGCCGAAGCTTGTTCCCATACGATCTGCAGCCCCCCTTCTCCAGAAGAGGGGTCGCGCGGCGATGCGGCCAGCTTCAGAGGGGTAGGCATGTACGGAATGGTGAATCGGGCGATCGAAGACCTCGTCTGCGAGAAGTTCGGCGAGGAAGCCTGGGAGCAGATCAAGGCGATGGCCGGTGTCGACGTCGATCTGTTCGTCCGGAACGAGACCTACCCCGATGACGTGACCTATCGATTGGTCGGCGCCGCGAGCCGCGTGCTCGGCGTGAACGCCGGCGTCGTGCTCGAGACCTTTGGTGAACACTGGATCGTGTCCACCGCACGCGACGGCTACGGCGAGCTGCTCGACGCCGCCGGCAAGACGCTTGGCGAGTTCCTGATGAACCTTCCGAACTTCCATTCGCGCATCGTGCTGATCTTCCCGAAGCTCAATCCGCCGAAGTTCGTCTGTACGGAAGTCGAGGAAGAGTCGCTGCGGCTGCACTACCACTCCCATCGTCCCGGCCTCGCGCCGATGGTCGTGGGAATGATGCGCGGACTCGGCAAGATGTTCGAGACGGACGTGGTCACCGACATGGTCGCCGATCGCGCGGCCGGCGCGGAGCACGACGAGTTCATCGTCCGCTGGGGCAGTGCGGCGCGGGCACGAACGCAGCACCTCGCCGCCGAAGCCGCCGCGGCATGAGCGCCGTCGTTCGTCTGGAAACCGAAAACGGGGCGCCGGTTTCGCGTCGCCGCGGCGAGGGGAGCGCGTTCGGCCTTCCGGCGGAACAGTTCGAGCTCGCCTTTCCGTTTCACGTGGTGTTCGACCGGTCGCTGACCGTCGTGCAGCACGGGCCGGCCGTGCCGCGCATCTGCCCCAGCATCGGCGTTGGGCGCTCGCTCGACGGAATGGTCACGGTACGCCGTCCGAGCGAGGCGACGAGCTTCGACGCCATGCAGGAGCACGCGCGCGACCTGTTCATCGTCGAGTGTATCGAGACGGGCGTGGTGATGCGCGGCCAGATGCTCCGGCTTCCGGGCGACGTGCTCGCCTTCGTCGGATCGCCCTGGCTCACGGAGCCGGGCGACCTGAAGAAATACGGTCTGTCGCTCGACGAGTTCGCGCTCCACGATCCGGTCGTCGATTTCCTGCAGGTGATCCAGGCGCAGATGGCGGGCCTCGCCGATCAGAAGCGGCTCGCCGACCGTCTGTCGCGGCAGCGCGCCGAGCTGCGCGAGGTCAACCGGCGGCTGTCGGCGCAGTACGACGTCACGCAGCTGCTCGTCGGCCAGGTGGACGTCAAGGAAGTCGCGCACGAAGTGCTCGGTCTCGTCTGCAAGGTGACGGGGTGGGACGTGGGCTCGCTGTGGCTGGTGGACCCGGCGGCCAACGTCATTCGCTGCGCCGCGCTCTGGCATGAAGACCCGGAGCTCGCGTTCTTCGCCGAAGCCACGCGGCCGTGCGCGCTGAAGCACGGCACGGGCCTCACGGGCCGCTGCTGGGCGACGGGCAAGATCGCCTGGGTGCGCGACGTCATGGCCGACGAGAACTATCCGAGGCAGGGTGTCGCCAAGCGCGCGGGCATTCGTGCCGGCGTCGCGATTCCCATTCTCATCGGGTCGCGCGTGGTCGGCGTCGTGGAGTGTCTGCTGCGCACCGTGCGCGACGTGGACGGCGACGTGGACGCCATGCTGCACGAGGTGGCGCGCAAGCTGGGCCACGCCATCGAGCGCATCGAAGCGCGCGAGTCGCTGGTGCGCGCCAAGGACATCGCCGAAGCGGCGAGCAGCGCGAAGAGCGAGTTCCTCGCGAACATGAGTCACGAGATTCGCACGCCGATGAACGGCGTGCTGGGCATGACGCACCTCCTGCTCGACACCACGCTCGACACGCAGCAGCGCGAGTACGCCGACACCATCGCGCGCTCGGCGGAGGCGCTGCTCACGATTCTCAACGACATTCTCGATCTGTCGAAGATCGAGGCGGGCAAGCTGGCGATCGAGGCGATTCCGGTCGACTTGCACGCCACGCTCGAGGACGTGCTGGAGCTGATGGTGCCGCGCGTGGCGGAGAAGCAGATCGAGCTCGTGCTGCACTGCGCGGCCGACGTGCCGCGCCACGTCATCGGCGACCCGGGGCGCATCCGGCAAGTGCTGGTCAACCTCGTCGGCAACGGCGTGAAGTTCACGCAGCGCGGCCACGTCGCGATTCGCGCCGAGTGCGTGGAGCGAACGTCGGCGGAGGTGTGCGTGCGGTTCACGGTGGAAGACTCGGGCATCGGCATCTCCGACGAGGCCAAGGCGAAGCTCTTCCAGAATTTCGCGCAGGCCGATTCGTCGACCACGCGGCACTACGGCGGCACGGGCCTCGGTCTCGCGATCTCGAAGCGCCTCACGGAGTTGATGGGCGGCGACATCGGCGTGAACAGCGCACAGGGTGCGGGCTCGTCGTTCTGGTTCACGGTGCGCGTGCCGATCGACCCCGCGCGCGCCACGGAGATCTCGACATCCGCGGCTGGCCGCCGCGCGCTCGTCATCGACGATCGTCCGCGGTTGTCCGAGGCGCTCGGCGAGCGCATCAAGGCCGCGGGCGGCACGTGGGATTGGGCGACGACGGGCGAACAGGCGATGTCGCTGATGCGCGGCGCGAATGCGGCCCGCCGCCCGTACGACGTCGCCATCGTTCGCTCGCGCCTGCCCGACATCGACGGGGAGACGTTCGCGCGCGATGCCGGCGAGATCGAGGATCTGCGCGGCGTGCCGCTCATCATGCTCGTGCCGCCGGCGCGACGCCGCCAGCTCAAGCGCTTTCATGACGCCGGCTTCGCCGCGACGCTCTCCGATCCCGTTCGGCCATCGCAGATCGAAACGGCGCTTCAGGCGATCTTTGCGTCCGACGCTGCGCCGGCGAGACCAGCGACGGCCGCACCGCGCGCCAGGTCGCTCACGCCGGTGAAGTCGGCGATCGCCGGCACGATCAAGCCGGTGGCCGCGGCTGCGCCCGTCCAGCGCCGCCGCGTGCTGCTCGTCGACGACAACGTGGTCAATCGCCAGGTGGCGACGGGACTGTTGACGAAGCTCGATTGCATCGTGGAGTCGGCGGAGAATGGGCGGATCGCCGTCGAGATGACGGCGTATCGCCACTACGACGTCGTCTTCATGGACTGCATGATGCCGGAGATGGACGGCTACGAGGCGGCGCGCGCGATTCGCCGGCGCGAGGCGGCCGGCGGCGCGAACGCGCGCCGGATCTCGATCGTCGCGATGACGGCGAACGCGATGCAGGGCGATCGCGAGCTGTGCATCGAGTCGGGGATGGACGACCACGTCGCGAAGCCGGTGCGTCCGGAGCATCTTCGCGCCGCGCTGATGCGCTGGTCGTTGGCTGCGCCGACTCCGCCGGTGTCCGCGCCCGCGATCCCGACGCCGGAGACAGCGGTGCCGACGATCGACGTTGAGGCGCCGCTCGCGCTCATCGATTGGGGGATGCTCGACTCCCTCGCGGCCGACGTGGGAGCCGACGGCGAAGATTTCGTGCGCGTCGTGATCTCGGCGTTCGTCGACGGAACACCGGAAGAGATCGAGCTGCTGTGCACCGCGGCCCGCGACGGAGACGACACGGTGTTCGCCCGCGCGGCGCACACGTTGAAGGGGTCAGCCGCGACCGTCGGCGCTCCGCGTATGACACGCCTCTGCGAAGTCGCCGAAAAAGAGGCGAAAGCAGGCATCGCGAGCGATCGCAATGCCGCGGCAGAGGCGATCGCGGCGGAGTTCAGCCGCGTTCGCGTGCCGCTCGAAGCGCGCGCTCAGTCGGCGTAAGGGCCGCGCGAGCCGCCGCTGGCGGAGCCACCGCCGCCACCACCACGACGCCGGCGGCGCTTGCTGCTGCCCGACGGACTCGATCCCGACGAACTCGGCCCGGAAGAACTCGTTCCCGCCGAACCCGATCTCGATGAGCCCGACGACTGTCCGCCGCCCGAGCGCTGGAGCTTGGCCTTGGCGCGCGCGCGATCGTCGGCCTTCTTGGCCCGGATCTGCGCGATGCGCTCGCCGATAGGAATCTCTAATTTCGCCTGCGGCTTGGCGGCGTAATCGAAGTCGGGCAGCGTCACGCGCGGCAGCGCCTTGCCGATGGCGCGCTCGATCTGGCGGAGGTCGTCGGTCTCCTCGGGCGCCACGAAGGTGAACGCCTCTCCGGTGAGCTCGGCGCGCGCCGTGCGGCCTACGCGATGGATGTAATCCTCCGCCGCTCCCGGCACGTCGAAGTTCACGACGTGGCCGAGCGCTTCCACGTCGATGCCGCGCGCGGCGATGTCGGTGGCGACGAGCACGCGATAGCGCCCCGCCTTGAAGCCGTCGAGCGCATCGGTGCGCTGCGACTGCGAGCGGTTGCCGTGGATGCGCGCCACGCTGACGCCCCGCTTCTCGAGGAACTCCCACAGCCGGTTCGCGCGGTGCTTGGTCCGCGTGAAGACGAGCGCTTCCTTCATGATGTCGCGCTCGAGCAGCGCGGCGAGCAGCAGCGACTTGAGCTCCTGCGCCACGGGATAGATCGCCTGCGTGATGCCCGACGCGGGCGCCTGCTTCCGCTCGAGGTTGATCGTTGCCGGATTGTGCAAGAGCTCGCGGGTGAGCGCGAGGATCGGCGCGGGCATGGTGGCGCTGAAGAACAGCGTCTGCCGCTTTACCGGCAGATACTTGAGCAAACGCTTAATGTCGGGCAGGAACCCCATGTCGAGCATGCGATCGGCCTCGTCGAGCACGAGATGCTCGATCTTGTCGAGCTTCGCGTACGAGCTCTTCAAGTGGTCGAGCAGCCGGCCGGGCGTGGCGACGATGAGGTCGACGCCGGTACGGAAAGCGTGCTCCTGCGGCCCCATGCCGACGCCGCCGAACACTGCGGCGCCGCTGAGGCGCGTGTGCACCGCGAGCTCCTCGAACTCCTTGAGGATTTGCGCCGCGAGCTCGCGGGTGGGCGTCACGACGAGCGCGCGCGTGGTGCCGCGCGGACGACTGAGGAGCTGATTCAGGATCGGCAGCAGGAACGCGGCGGTCTTGCCGCTGCCCGTCGCCGCGCAAGCGAGCACGTCACGACCTTCGATCGCGGCGGGAATGGCATCGTTCTGAATCGGCGTGGGACGCGTGAAACCGAGCTCTTTGACGCCTCGGAGAAGATCGGGGTGCAGCTTGAGGGTAGAAAAGGACACAGGACTCCGTAAGGAAAGACTTTGAGCGTAACCAATGAAGTTAGCGCATTCGAGCCTGTCGTGAGAGAAATGCCCGCATCGTGACTATCTTTCGTACTCGAGCGGCACGCAGGCCCACGCAGGACGCGGGAGCAATCAGATGGCAGAGCGCAACGTCAAGGACTCGGCGGGACGGACCTGGGTCTGTACGCCGGAAGTCACCGAAGCGTCGTCCGAGAAGATGGGACGCGACATCGCGCTCTCGTGCACGACGAGCTCCGTCGCGGAGCCGGTGGCGCTGACGGTCGGGTGGCAGTGGGCGAAGATGTCGGACAGCGGGCTGGGGAGACTGATCGCGGCGAAAGCACCGGTCGGCAAAAGCAGGGTGTAGGGTATCGGGGATAGGGTTTGGGGAAGGTGTGCGGGCGCGCCGTGGGCGCGCCCGCTTTTTGTTAGGACTTGGCGAGGTCCATCTATCGAGCCGCGCCAACGGCGCGGCGTACCTTCCCTAGACCCTATACCCCAGCCCCTAAACCCTAGAACAGCCCCACTTTCCCTTTCACCGACGCGATGAGCTTCGCCGAGTCGTAGCCGACGCCGTCCTTGAACACCACGCTGACTCTCCGAATGTCCTCGATGCGCGCCGACGGGTCGCCGTCGAGCACCACGAGGTCGGCCTGCTTCCCGGCGACGATCGAGCCCGTGCGGTCGGCGCGGCCGAGGTAGGTGGCGCCGTTGAGGGTGCCGACCTTGATCGCTTCGAGCGGCGTGAGGCCGCTCTCGACCAGGAGCTCGATGGCGCGCTGGTCGGAATAGCCCGGGATCACGCCGCCGCCGCCCGTGGGATCGGTGCCGGCCAGCAGGGTGCCGCCGGCGCGGAAGAAGTCGACCTCCATCTGGCGTGCCTTGGGGAAGAGCGTGGCGTACACCGAGCGCGTGCTCTTCTGCGTGGCCGCGTACCGCTGCTCGAACTGCTCTCGGACGATCGGGTCGAGCACGTCGATGCCCGGCGGCACGGGCCGGCCCGGCGTGAACGTCTCGAAGACGGTGAGCGTCGACGTCAGCGCCACGTGGTGCTGTATCAGATCTTGAATGAGAGATTTGACAGCCGCGGAGTTCGGGTCGACGGCGGCCAGCGCCGCCTGGCCCGGACCCTGGCCCGGGCAGACGTCGGGCTTCTTGTCGGCCACGAAATCGGTCGAGACGAAGAAGCCGTGCTCGAGGTTGTCGATGCCCATGGCCGCCGCCTCGCGGTACGTCACCGAGCAGAGGTGCGCGGTGAGCTTCATGCCGCGCTTGTGGCCTTCATCGATCGCCGCCTTGAGCTCGTCGCGCGTGATGTGCATGTACGCCTTGAGCGACGTGGCGCCGGCGTCGTGCCAGAAGTCCACCATGCGGCGCGCTTCCGCGGCATCGGCGAGCTCGTGGACCTGGCCGAGCCCGAGACCCGGACCCTCGAGGTACGGTGCGGTGGCGTCGATCCAGGGTCCGGCCTTCTCACCCTTGTCGATGCTCCGCTTGATCGCCAGCTCACCGTAGCCGTTCATGTTGCCGGCGGTGCGCATCGACGTGACGCCGCCGGCGAGATAGAGCTTCGTGAAGCTCTCGACGAGGTTCGCGTAGACGCCGGGGCCGGTGGGGTAGTACAGGTGCTCGTGGACCATCACGAGCCCCGGGATCACCGACTTGCCCGTGAGGTCGAGCACCTGCGCGGCCGCGGGAATCTGCGCCGTCGATGCATTGCCCACGCTCGCGATGCGTCCGTCGCGAATGACGATCGTCTGATCCTGCCGAGCGGGAGCGCCCGTGCCGTCGATCACACGGACGTGGGTGAGCGCGAGGACCGACGTGTCGACCTGGACGAACTGGCGGACAGCGGGCGCGAGAGCGGGGCGCGTGGCGCGCGCGGATTGGGCGTGCGCAACGTGGGCGCAGGCGGCGGCGAGCGCGAGACCGGAAAGGGATGGACGCATGCGGAAACGGTATCGCAGGTGAGCAACGACAGCAACCGTGTCATCCCGAGCGAATGCGAGGGATCTACTCGAACGTGCTCGTGGCCGGCACACTACCGGGCCAACAGATCCTTCGGTCGCTGCGCTCCCTCAGGATGACAATGCGGCTGTTCCCTCGGCATGCCGACGCGAGCCAACGCCACCTTGCCACGGCTCAACCCGCGCCTCATGATATCCCATGAAATACGCCGAACTCCGTAACTACGTCGGAGGCGATTTCGTCGCCCCGACCCATACGCGCCCCGCGCTCGACGTCTACGATCCGAGCAGCGGCGCCATCATCTCTCGCGTTCCCCTTTCCGCCGCCGCCGACGTCGACTCGGCCGTGCAGGCAGCACGCGCCGCGTTCCCTGGATGGTCGGCCACGCCCATCAAGGAACGCGTTCAAATCTTCTTCAAGTACAAGACGCTTCTCGAGCGGCACATCGACGAGCTGGCCGCGCTCGTGACCGAAGAAAACGGCAAGATCGCCAGCGAAGCGCGCGCCGAGGTTCTGAAGTCGGCGGAGTTGACGGAGTTCGCCTGCTCGCTGCCGCAGATCACGCCGGGCGAAGTGCTCGAGGTGAGCCGCGGCGTGGAGTGCCGCGTCGAACGCTTCCCGCTCGGCGTCGTTGCCGCGATCACGCCGTTCAACTTTCCGAACATGGTGCCCAACTGGTCGATCCCGAACGCGGTCGCCTTGGGCAATTGCATGATCCTCAAACCGTCCGAGCTCGTGCCGATCAGCGCCGGCCGCATCGCCGAGCTGCTGCGCGAGGCCGGCCTGCCGCCGGGCGTGTTTCAGGTGGTGCACGGCGGACAGGAAGCGGTCGAGGCGATCTGCGACCATCCCGGCATCGCCGCGATCAGCTTCGTCGGCTCTACGCGCGTGGCGAAGATCGTCTACAAGCGCGCGACGTCGAACCTCAAGCGCTGCCTCGCGCTCGGCGGCGCGAAGAACCATCTCATCGTCATGCCCGACGCCGACCGCGAGATGGCCGCGACGAACATCGTCGCGTCGATGTCGGGATGTGCCGGCCAGCGGTGCATGGCGGCGTCGGTGATGGTGGCGGTGTCCGAGACGGACCACATCATCGAGCGGATGGCCGACGTTGCGCGCGCGATGGTACCGGGTAAGGACATCGGCCCCGTGATCTCGGCCGCGGCGAAGGAGCGCATCACGCGCTACATCGACGAAGCGGAGGCCGCGGGTGCCAAGGTCATCGTGGACGGACGCAAGACGACCGTCGCGGGGAAAGAGAACGGCTACTACATGGGGCCGACGATCATCGACCGCGTGACGCCGGACATGCGCATCGCGCAGGAGGAAGTGTTCGGCCCCGTGCTCGTCATCGTGCGCACGCCCGACGTCGACGGCGCGCTGGCGATCGAGAACGCGTCGCCGTACGGCAACGCGGCGTCGGTGTTCACGGAGAGCGGCAGCGTGGCGCGGTACGTCATGGAGCACGCGAGCGCGGGCATGGTCGGTGTGAACGTCGGCGTGCCGGTGCCGCGCGAGCCGTTCTCGTTTGGGGGATGGGGTGATTCGAAGTTCGGTGTTGGCGACATCACCGGACGCGGGTCGATCGAGTTCTGGACGCAGTCGAAGAAGATGACGACCAAGTGGAATCGAGAGGCCGGAACGAACTGGATGTCTTAACGGCAGGGTGTAGGGTACAGGGTGTAGGGTATAGGGGACGTACGTCGCGCCTTCGGCGCGACTCGATGAGAAGACCTTTCGGCATCCCCATATCAAGCGGCGCGCCCTCGGCGCGCCGCACACCTTCCCTAAACCCTATACCCAAAACCCTAAACCCTGACTTCTATGCGCCGCGCGGTGGTTTTTACGGGTATTCAGTTTGAGAACCCCTTCCTCCTCTCCTCCGCGCCGCCGACGGAATCGGAGAACAACATCCTCCGCGCGTTCGACGCCGGATGGGGCGGGGTCGTGGTGAAGACGATCGGGCTGCATCCGGTCGTCAACGTCGTCGGCGCGCGAACCAAGTTCTTCCGCACCACGCCCGACGACAACATCGTATCGATGAAGAAGCGCGCCGGGGCGGCACTGCACGGCTCGTGGAACTGGGAGCTCATCTCCGACAAGGGACTCGACTGGTGGGTCCCGCGCATTCGAAAGATGAAGGAGGCGTATCCCACGCGTGTCGTCATCGCGTCGATCATGGCGGGGTCGGGAAGCGACAAGGAGCTGCGCGCCTGGCAGACGCTCGCGCAGGGCTGTCAGGACGCCGGTGCCGACGGGCTCGAGTGCAATTTTTCCTGTCCGCACATGGACCGAAAGGACATGGGCTCGAACATCGGTAAGGACGAAGGGCTTTGCTCCGTCGTGACCGAAGCGGTGAAGGAAGTCGCGACGATTCCCGTGTGGACGAAGCTGACGCCGGCGACCCAGGACATCGTCGTGGAGGCGGCGGCCTGCTTCCGCGGCGGCGCCGACGCGATCGTGTCATCGAACACGTTCCCGTCGCTGCCCGTCATCGATCCTGAGACGTTGGAGTTCGAGATCAACGTCGACGGCTTGGTGTCGAGCGGTGGCTTGGGAGGTCCGGCGATTCTCCCGATGTCGCTCGCCAACATGGCGCGCATGTGCCAGGCCTTCCCCGACCGCGCCTTTTCGGCGATCGGTGGTGTATCAGACTTCTCTCAAGCACTCTCCTACATCCTCCTCGGCGCGGGCACCGTGCAGGTATGCACGGCGGCGATGCTCGACTCGGCGGTGGGACCGAACGTCATCAAGCGGTTGAACGCGGGGCTCGATGCGTTTCTCGATCTGCATGCGGACAAGTGGAAGTCGATCGAGGATTTCCGCGGGATTCGGCGGGACAGAGTGGTGTCGCAGTCGAGCATTCGTCGGCCGGCGGGGGATGCCTATTCTGGCGGATTCGAACCCGTCGAAGGGTATGCGGCGCCGGAAGGCACGGTCGTCGCGCAGTAGAGAGCTCCAAGGGTTTGTCAGCGCTTGTCTGCTTTTGTCCGCGTTAGCTGCAGTCATTGCCTTTCATTCACCCGATCGGGCATATGCGCTTCGATACCGTCATCAAGTCCGGCAACGTAGTAACACCAGCGGGCTCATACTCCGGCGACATCGGTATCACCGGCGAGAAAATCGCGGCCTTGGGAGTTGATCTCGACACCGACGGCGCGACGGTGATCGATGCGACGGGGCATCATGTGATCCCCGGCGTGCTCGACGTGCACGTGCACCTCGAGCTCCCATTCTGCGGCACCGTCTCGGCCGACGACTATCGCACCGGCACCCGCGCCGCCGCGCGCGGCGGGGTCACCACGGTGATCGACTTCGCGATTCCCAGCGCGAACGGCTCGCTCTCCGAAGCGGCCGACACGTGGATGAAGAAGGCCGAAGGGAAGTCGCTGATCGATTACACCTTTCACATCTGCATCACGCGGTATCAGGAGCACAAAGACCAGATCGAGGGCATGATCGACCGCGGCTTCACCACCTTCAAGGAATTCATGATCTATGAATCCGAGGGGTGGCAGTCGGACGACCGGGCGCTCTTCGGTACACTGGAGCGGATGCGGCAGCTTGGCGGCATGCTGCTCGTACATGCCGAGTCGTCGCGCGTGTTGGACGAGCTCATCGCGCGCCATCACACGCCGGCGATGATGCAGCAGTACGGTGCGCGGCTGCATCCCATGACGCGGCCGAACTTCGTCGAAGCGGAAGCGATCCAGCGCGTGGTCCAGTGGAGCGAGGCGACGGGCGGGCGCCTGTACATCGTCCACATGTCGACCGCCGAGGGCGCCGACATCATCCGCGCCGCGCAGGCGCGCGGCGTCCCGGTGATCGCCGAAACGTGCGTGCAGTATCTCGTGCTCGACGACTCGGTGTTCGAGCGCGAGGATGGCCACCTGTTCGCGTGTTGTCCCCAATTGAAAAAGCCCAAGGACGTGCAACGTCTATGGGAAGGGCTGCGTCATGGCGAGGTGTCGGTGATCTCGACCGACACGTGCACCTTCACACGCGAGCAGAAAGCGATGTGGGAGGGCGACTGGACGAAGATCCCCATGGGGATGCCCGGTCTCGAGACGTTGATGCCGCTGACCTATACGTCGGGCGTGCTCGAGGGACGGATGACGCTCGACGACATGTGCATGAAGCTCAGCACCAATCCCGCGAAGATCATGGGACTGTATCCGCGAAAGGGCGCGATCCAGGTGGGTGCAGACGCCGACGTGGCGATCATCCATCCCGAGAAGCGGCACAAGGTGTCGCCGTCGACGATGGAGACGAACGCCGACTGGTCGCCGTACGACGGCTGGGATCTCGCCGGCTTCTCGCGCACCACGCTGTCGCGCGGCGACGTGATCGTCGACGACTACAAGGTCGTGGGGCGTGAAGGGCGGGGGCAGTGGCTCCCGCGCACGGCGCGGACGAACTGATGGCCACCGCCGCACCGGAACGCATGCAGACGGCGTACACCGCATCGGACTTCGTGACCACCGACGAGGATCTCTCGTACAGCCGGCTCTGGAACCACGACCTCGCCCCGACGACCGTCGAGCGGCGCACCTGGTCGACGTACAACATCGCCGCGCTCTGGATCGGCATGAGCGTGGTGATCACGACGTACACGCTCGCGTCGGGACTGATGCTCCAGGGGATGAACTGGTGGCAGGCGATGACCACCATTCTGCTCGGCAACTCGATCGTGCTCGTGCCCATGATTTTGAACGCGCACGCGGGCACGAAGTACGGCATCTCCTTTCCCGTGCTCTGCCGCGCGTCGTTCGGCGTGTATGGCGCGAACATTCCCGCGATGTTGCGCGCCGTCGTCGCGTGCGGATGGTTCGGCATTCAGACGTGGATCGGCGCGCTCGCGTTGAACACGCTGCTCACGGCGGCGTGGCCGGGGTGGAGCGGCGTGCCCGGCGGCATCGCGATCGCCTTCGGCGTGTTCTGGGCGATTCAGGTCGTGATCATCGCGGGCGGCATCGAGCGCATCAAGATGCTCGGCAGCTACGCGGCGCCGGTGCTGCTCACGGGCGGCATCGTGCTCCTCGTGTGGGGCATCCGTCATGGCGGCGGATTCGCGAACGTCTTGCACGAGTCGCAGCGTCTGCAAGGAGTGGAGGCAGGCCGCACGTCGTTCTGGAAGTTGTTTCCCGCCGCGCTCACGGCGAACGTCGGCTACTGGGCCACGCTGAGCCTCAACATTCCCGACTTCACCCGATACGCCCGCAGCCAGCGCTCGCAGGCAATGGGACAGGCGCTCGGCCTGCCGACGACGATGACGGCCTTCGCCTTCATCGGCGTGGCCGTGACGAGTGCGACCATCGTCATCTTCGGCCAGGCGATCTGGGATCCCGTCGTGCTGGTGACGCGCATCGCGGGGCCGGCGGTGATCATCATCGCCACGCTCGTCGTCATGACGGCGCAGCTGCACACCAACATGGCGGCGAACGTCGTGTCGCCGTCGAACGATTTCTCGAATCTCAGCCCGCGGCGCATCAGCTTCGTGACGGGCGGCATCATCACCGCGGTGATCGGCATCCTGATGATGCCGTGGAAGCTCTACTCCGGTGCGGCCGCGTACATCTTCACCTGGTTGATCGGCTACTCGAGCCTCATGGGCGCGCTCGGTGGAATTCTGATTGCCGACTATTGGGTGATTCGCCGGCAGAAGTTGTCGTTGCCGGATCTGTTCAAGGAAAACGGCGCGTACACGTACACGCGCGGCGTGAATCCGCGGGCGGTGATCGCCCTCGTCGTGGCGATCGCGCCGGTACTGCCGGGATTCCTGCACGCCGTGGTGACCCCCGGCGGCGCAGTCGCCAACCCCGGCTTCTTCGACCAACTGTACTCGTACGCGTGGTTCGTGACGTTCGCCATCAGCTTCATCGTGTACGTGCTATTGATGCGCAAAGACCGCCTCCGCGCCTGACGACGCGCCCCTCTTCTGCTTCCCCTTTCCCCTTCCCCCCCAATGCGTCTCGTCAAAGCCGGACTCATTCAAGCGACGCACGCCTGCGACACCGACGAAAAGCTCGAGATCATTCGCGAGGCCAACATCGCGAAGCACGTCGACCTCATCGAGCAAGCCGGCCGCGAGGGTGTGCAACTGCTCTGCATGCAGGAGATCTTCACCGGCCCGTACTTCTGCGCCGAGCAGTCGACGCGCTGGTACGATTCCACCGAGCGTATTCCCGACGGGCCCACGACGAAGCTGATGCAGTCGCTCGCCAAGAAGCATCAGATGGTGATCGTCGTGCCGCTCTACGAGGAAGAGGGCACGGGTGTCTACTACAACACGGCCGCGGTGATCGACGCCGACGGCACCTACCTCGGCAAATACAGAAAGAATCACATCCCGCACACTGCCCCCGGATTCTGGGAGAAGTTCTACTTCAAGCCCGGCAATCTCGGCTATCCGGTGTTCAAGACGAAGTACGCGAACGTGGGCGTCTACATCTGCTACGACCGCCACTTCCCTGAGGGCGCGCGCGAGCTCGGGCTCAACGGCGCCGACATCGTGTTCAATCCGTCGGCCACCGTGGCCGGGTTGTCGGAGTACCTCTGGAAGCTCGAGCAGCCGGCGCATGCCGTGGCGAACGCCTACTTCATCGGCGCCATCAACCGCGTTGGCCACGAGGCGCCATGGAACATCGGCGAGTTCTACGGGCAGAGCTACTTCTGCGATCCGCGCGGGCAGTTCGTCGCACAAGCGTCGCGCGACCGGACGGAGCTGATCACGGCGGAGCTCGATCTCGACAAGATTCGCGAGGTGCGAAACGTGTGGCAGTTCTACCGCGACCGGCGGCCCGAGACGTACGGCGGGCTCACTGCGTTGTGACCTAGCGCACGCACGTGGCCGAGGCCGCTCGAGAATGTGTCGAATACGATCGAGGCGGAGTCACCTCCAGTAACACCTCAACTGGAGAATCCATGCGCGCACGCATCACGGCTTCGCTGTCCCTGTTGGTCCTCGGTCTCACCATCACCGCCAGTGCGGCGTCGGCACAAACCGCCGCGCGGGTGTGCAAGGACGGCACGACGTCGACCGTGACTGGTCGCGGCGCGTGCTCCGGCCACGGCGGCGTCGACGCGAAGGCCACCGACAAGGCGAAGAAGGCCGCGACCAAGGCCGAGAAGAAGCTCGACAAGGCGCAGGACAAGGCCGTCGCCAAGGCTGACAAGGCCGAGGACAAGTCGTTGAAGGATGCCAACGGTGCGACCGCGCAGTGCAAGGACGGCACGTACTCGCACGCCAAGACGACGCGCGGCGCCTGTTCCGGGCACGGCGGAATCGCGAAAGGGCTAAAGTCGTAACTCGCTTCGGCACATGCAGGGCAACGGCGAGCCTCCGGGCTCGCCGTTCTGCATTTGGGTTGCGCCGCACCGCCGCAAAACCCAGCTTCCGGGGCATGAATCCACTCTCCGTTCGCGCGGCGGCCCTCGTTGGCCTCGCCCTCGCGACGCTTGCGACGCCCGTCACAGCCCAGCGAGGCGCCAACCCGGCCGCCGCCGAGGCCGTCAAGGCGCGGTATCAGAAGCTCGAGGTGCGCATCCCGATGCGCGACGGGGTGAAGTTGTTCACGTCGATCTACGTGCCGCGCGACAGCTCGCGCGCCCATCCGATTCTCATGGACCGCACGCCGTACGGTGTCGCGCCCTATGGGGCCGACGCGTACCGCACCTCGCTGGGTCCGAGCAGCAACCCCACGTTCAGCGACGCGAACTTCATCTTCGTCTATCAGGACGCGCGCGGGCGATACGAGTCGGAGGGCGCCTACACGGAGATGACGCCGCACATCGAGGCGAAGAAGGGCAAGCAGGTCGACGAGTCGAGCGACAGCTACGACACCATCGACTGGCTCGTGAAGAACGTTCCGCACAACAACGGCAAGGTCGGGATCTACGGCACGTCGTATCCCGGCTTCTATACGACCGCGAGCTGTATCGATCCGCATCCGGCGCTCAAGGCGTGCGAGCCGGGCGCGCCGATGACCGATCTCTGGATGGGCGACGACCTGTTCCACAACGGCGCGTTCATGCTCGGCGCCAATTTCAGCTTCTATCAGGGCTACGGCCGTACGCCGCGTAACCCGAACCTCGGCCGCGATCCGTCGTACCCCCGCCCCGACGTGAAGGGCGACGCGTACAAGTTCTTCCTCGACATGGGTCCGGTGGGGCCGGGGTCGCGCGTGTCGCTTCCGCCGGAGACGGCACCGTTGTGGGACGTCGTCATGCATCACCCGAGCTACGACGACTACTGGCAGGCGCGCGACATCAGCCGTCACGTGAAGCGCGTGCCGGCCATGCTCGAGGTGGGCGGCTACTACGACGCCGAAGATCTCGCCGGTCCGTGGCGCACCTGGCGCGGCATCGAGAAGCTGGCGCCCGGGTCGGACAACCACATCGCGATCGGGCCGTGGTCGCACGGCGGCTGGGCGCGCGGCGAGGGGAACGCGCACGGTCTGCTGCAGTGGAATACCAAGACGGGTCCGTGGTTCCGCGACTCGATCGAGGCGCCGTTCTTCATGCACTATCTCGACGGTGGCCCCGCCCCTGTGCTGTCCAAAGTGCTCGTTTACCGTAGCGGCGGCGAGCGGTGGGACCGGTACGAGGCCTGGCCACCCAAGAACGCTAATTCAAGATCTCTCTATCTGCTGCCTGGCGGCAAGCTCGGCTGGGCCAAGCCCGCGGCAGCGAACGGCGCGGCGGCGTTCGATAGCTACGTCAGCGATCCGGCGAACCCCGTTCCAGTCGGCGAGCATCCGAATGCCAGCGGAATGCCGCGCGACTACATGACCGGCGACCAACGCTTCGCACAGAAACGCGCGGACGTGCTGACCTTCCAGACCGACCCGCTCGCCGAGGACGTGACGATCGCCGGTCCGGTGTCACCGGTGCTGCACGTGGCAACGAGCGGCACCGACGCGGACTTCGTCGTGAAGCTGATCGACGTCTTCCCGGCGGATGCGCCGAACTGGCCGGGAGACACGACCGGCTTCGCCGTGGCCGGCTACCAGCAGCTCGTGCGCGGTGAGCCGTTCCGCGGACGCTATCGGCGCGATCCGGAGAAACCAGTCGCCTTCGTTCCCAACCGACCCGACTCGCTGCACTACTCGATGCCCGACATCAACCACACGTTCAAGAAGGGCCATCGGATCATGGTCCAGATTCAG
This sequence comes from Gemmatimonadota bacterium, assembly GCA_028287235.1. GTDB lineage: Bacteria > Gemmatimonadota > Gemmatimonadetes > Gemmatimonadales > Gemmatimonadaceae > JAQBQB01. The sequence goes on from JAQBQB010000008.1 coordinate 169,551, forward strand.
AGCTCCTGGTTCCCCCTCACCGATCGTAATCCGCAGACGTTCGTGCCGAACATCTTCGAGGCCAAGCCATCCGACTTCAAGCCGGCGACGATGCGGGTCTATCACTCGGCGGGCAACGACTCGCGCATCATGGTTCACACGCTGCCATAATGCACGTCGACGATTATCAGCTCGACGAGAGCCGCTGGTCCACGCTCATGACCATCCTCAAGCGGCGCGCGTTCATGATGCTCACCAAGAATACCGCGCCGCTGTACCTCAAGGGCGACGACAAGATCACGCCGTCGCCCATGACGATCGCCGCCCACGAGAAGCCGGTCACGCACCTGCTGCGCGCGCTGTCGCGCGACGGCTATCGCGACGCGCTGTTCGACGTGGGCGCGAACATCGGGCTCACGACGTTCTTTGCGCGCGACGCGTTCGACCGCGTCTACTGCTTCGAGCCGAATCCCGAAATTTTTCTGGCGCTGTCGGCGAACCTGTCGCGCGACCCCGGCGCGCGTCTGTTCAACTACGGCATCGGCGACCGGAACGAAGCGACGCAGCTCATGGTGCCGCGCGACAACTACGGCGGCGCGTTCATTCCCGGCGAGGCCAACGCGTACGCGCCGAACGATCTGGCCGCGAACAACGGATTCGCCACGTTTCAGCCGTCCGACTACCTCGCGTTTCCCATCGTCGTCAAGCGAGGCCGTGACGTGCTGCCGGAGCTGTTCGCCGCGCTCTCGCCGGAGGCGAGCTTCACGGTGAAGATCGACGTCGAAGGCTACGAGACGACGATCCTCCGCGAGCTCGCCGAGTCGCTCCCGCCGCGAGCGCGCGTGGCGATCGTATTCGAGAACTGGAAAAAATCCTTCGACGCGAGGAAGTTCTTCGCCGAGGTGTTCGGCAATCGCGGCCGGGTGCTCAAGCTCGTCTCGAGCCTCGACCGGCACAGTCCGTTCGGGCGTAACGCCACGCTGCTGTTGCGCGGCGACCGCTATCGCACCTCCGACTCACCGGCCGATTGGGTCGGCGAAGTGCTGTATCTGATCGATCCGTCTCACTCGTGAGGTCACGTTGACGCGAACGTCGTTTGGTCTTTTGTCGGCACTCGTGCTGACTACTCCTATCGCCGCCGCCGTCGCGACGGCGCAGACGCCCCCACCGACGAAGCACATTGCGGTGCGTGCCGCGCACCTCGTCGATCCGGCAACCGGCCGGCGCCTCGACAACGTCGTCGTGTTGATCGACGGCGACCGCGTCACGCAGGTCGGCAGCGGACTCGCCATTCCGGCCGGCACCCAGACGATCGACCTCGGCCGCGCGACGCTGCTGCCGGGACTGATCGACGTGCACACGCACCTCACGGCGGAGAGCAGCGACTACTACTCGGACACCTTCCGTCAGAGCCCAATCGACGCGGCGGTGCGCGCGCCGGCACGTGCCAAACGGACGCTCGACGCCGGCTTCACGACGGTGCGCGACGTCGGCGCCGGTGAATACATCGACGTCGCGCTGCGCAACGCGATCGACGAGGGCGCGGTGGCGGGCCCGCGGATGGCCGTAGCCACGCTCGCCCTCAGTGCGACCGGCGGGCACGGAGACCTCAACGGCTTCTCGCCCTATCTCCACTTCAACGGCTTCTCCGGAATTGCCGACGGCCCCGACGAGCTGCGGAAGCGGATCCGTCAGAACATCAAGTACGGCGCCGACCTGATCAAAGTGCTCGCCGGCGCGGGCGTGCTTTCCGAGGAGGAATCGGCGGGCGCGCCGCAGTATTCGCAGGAGGAGCTCAACGCCATCGTCACCGAGGCGGCAATGTGGGGCAAGAAAGTCGCCGCGCACGCGCATGGCGCCGAGGCGATCAAGCGCGCGGCGCGTGCGGGCGTGGCGTCGGTGGAGCACGGCGGTCTCGTCGACGAAGAGGGCGTGCGGATCATGAAGGACAAGGGCACCTACATCGTGCCCGACATCATCACCGACGTCTACATCCTCGAGCATGGCGCCAAGATGGGGCTGCCGGCCAAGATCATCGACAAGGAACGTTCGATCCGTTCACAGCAGGACGTGAACTGGAGCCGGGCGTACAAGGCCGGGGTGAAGTTCGCGTTCGGCACGGACGCCGGCGTGTATCCGCACGGCCAGAACGCGCGCCAGTTCAAGCTGCTCGTCGATCACATCGCGGGCATGACGCCGATGGACGCAATCCGCATGGCGACGGTCAACGCCGCGGATCTCATGGGCTGGTCGGACAAGGTCGGCCGCGTGGCGCCGGGACTCTTTGCCGACCTGATCGCGGTGGACGGCGATCCGCTCGCCGACGTGACGGAGCTCGAGCGGGTCCGTTGGGTGATGAAAGGTGGTGTCGTAGCGTATTCCGCGAAGTCGAACATTCCACTTCACTAAACAATGCGACACTCATATTTACATGTCATCCTGACGCGTGTCATCCTGACGCGTGTCATCCTGGCGCGTGTCATCCTGACGCATGTCATCCTGAGCGCAGCGAAGGATCGCTTTCCCGGCATGCCGATCCTTCGCGCACTGCGTGCGCTCAGGATGACGCACCCGTCTGGCGCCCTCGGGATGACATGCGTCCTTGCCGCCACCGCGCTCGCGGCTCAGACACCCGACTCCGCCACGCTCGCCACGATGCGTTGGCGTTCGATCGGCCCCGTCAACATGGCGGGCCGGATTACGGACGTCGAAGGCGACCCGAAGAACCCGAAGACCTTTTACATCACCGGCGCCGACGGCGGAATCTGGAAGACCATCAACGCCGGCACATCGTTCATCCCGCTCTGGGAACACGCGCCCATTGCGTCGATGGGCGACCTCGCGATCGCGCCGAGCGACCCGAAAATTCTGTATGCCGGCACGGGTGAGGACAACGCGCGCAATAGCGTGTCGCCGGGATTCGGCGTCTACAAGTCCGTCGACGGCGGCGTCACCTGGCAGTCGGTCGGGCTCGAGAAAACGCAGCACGTCGGGCGCATCGTCGTGCATCCCACGAACCCGAACATCGTGTACGTCGCCGCGGTTGGCGCTACGTGGGCGTCGAACCCGGAGCGCGGTCTGTACAAGACCGTCGACGGCGGCAAGAGCTGGACGCTCGTGAAGTTCATCAGCGACAAGGCGGGCTTCGTCGACGTCGTGATGGATCCGCGCGATCCGAACACGCTGTACGCGGCCTCATGGGAGCGCTCGCGCGGACCGTACTTCCTGAAGAGCGGAGGCCCAGGCTCGGCGCTCTGGAAAACGACCGACGCCGGCAAGAGCTGGCGTGAGATCAAGGGCGGCGGCTTTCCGGAGACGATGAAAGGCCGCATGAACATCCAGGTCGCGCACAGCGATCCGAACGTCGTCTACGCAATGGTCGAGGCGGACTCGGTACGCGGCGCCAAGCCGCAGCGGCTGCTCAGCGGACTCTATCGCTCGGCGGACGCGGGCAAAACTTGGAAGTGGATGAGCACAATCGACAACCGTCCCTTCTACTTCTCGCAAATTCGCGTCGATCCCAAGAATGCGAATCGCCTGTACCGCATGGCGGTGGACTTCGCGTCGTCGGACGACGGCGGCTACTCGTGGCGGCTCGGCATGGTCGGCAATCACGAGGACTACCACGGCATGTGGATCGACCCGAACGATCCCGAGCATTTCATCATTGGCGGCGACGCGGGCATCTTCCAGACCTGGGATCGCGGCGGCACCTACGATTCGATGAACAACATGGCGATGGGACAGTTCTACGTCGTGAGCTATGACTATCAGGTGCCCTATCGCGTCTGCGGCGGATTGCAGGACAACGGCTCGTCGTGCGGCTGGAGCCGGCGTCGCAACGGCCAGCTGCAGATGACCGATTGGTTCTCCGTGTTCGCGGCGGACGGATTGTACACGGCGCAAGATCCGCTCGATCCCAACCAGATCTACTACGAGTCGCAGGGCGGCAACATCGCGCGCCGCGACTTGGGCACGGGCGAGACGATCAACATCAAGCCGCGCACCGTCAGCATCGCGACGTACGGCCAGCAGATCTCAGCGATCAAGGGTGCCGGCGGCGCGCTGACACCCGACCAGGACAAACAGATCGCCGACATTCGCGCCCGCATGAAGCGCGACATGGCCGATCCGAACGCGGCGCTCCGCTGGAACTGGAACACGCCCTTCTTCGTCTCCGCGCACGATCCGAACGTCTTCTACAGCGGGGCCGAGAAAGTATTCAAGTCGGTGAGGAAGGGGCGCGATCCCGTCGCGATCTCGACCGACCTGAGCGCGCACGATCCGACGTGGATCCGCGTGTCGGGCGGCTTCGACGAGGAAGGCAACGCCGCGCCCGATGCCTCGGGTGGCATCACGCGCGATGCGACCGGCGCCGAGGAGAACGCGACGATCTCCGTGATGACGGAGTCGACGATTCGACCCGGGCTGCTCTACGTCGGCACCGACGACGGCAAGGTGTGGCTCACGCGCAACGACGGCGGCAAGTGGGAAGATCTGAGCGACCGCTACTCCGGTGTGCCGGCGATGACGCACGTCAGCGGCGTCGAGCCGTCACACTTCGATTCGGCGACGGTCTACGTGACGCTGGACAATCATCGCCGCGGCGACTTCAAGCCGTACGTCTTCATGTCGAGCGACTGGGGCCGGACATTCCACTCCATCTCGGCCAATCTTCCGACCGATCGTCCGGGCAGCGCCTACGTGATTCGCGAGGATCTCGTGAACCCGAACCTGCTCTACGTGGGCACGGAGACGGGAGTGTTCGCCTCGCTGAACAAGGGACAGAGCTGGTTTCCGTTGCAGGCCAATCTGCCGACGGTGCCCGTATACGATCTCAAGATCCATCCCCGCGATCACGAGCTGATCGCCGCGACGCACGGCCGGGCGATCCAGGTGCTCGACGTGGCGCCGCTGCAGCAGATGAACGCGAGCGTGCTCGCCGCGCAGAGCCACCTTTTTGCACCGACCGTGGCGTTCGAGTACGGGCAGATGATTCCGTCGTCCGAGACGCGCGCGCAGCGCCCGTGGAAGGGCGATGGTGGGCCGAGCGGCGCGGAGATCGAGTATCGGTTGAGCGCGCCCGCGCCGGGTCCCGTGCGTGTGCTGATCGTCGACGCGGCGGGCGACACCATCGCGCGACTCGCCGGAACCAACGTCGTGGGCGTGAATCACGTGTCGTGGAACCTGCAGCCGACAACCGACCAGTCGCTTGCGGGCGGCGGCGGTGGCGGCGGCGGCCGTGGTGGCGCGGGTAGAGGTGGAGCACCGGAGGGTCTCGTGAACGTTCCGGGATATCCGGCGGGCTTCAATCCTCGTCCCGCCGAGCCGAACGTGCCGGCCGATACCTCGGGCAGCCCCACGGCGCAGGCGCGCGCGTTGGCGGCGCCGGGAGCGGCAGGGCGGGGCGGCCGTGGCGGCGGCGGCGGTGGATTCGGCCGCGGCAATACACCGGCGGTGGCGACGGGCGACTACCGCGTGGTGCTCGACGCGGGCGGCCAAAAGCAGATGCGCATATTGCGCGTGGTGCGCGTCGCGCCGGGCGACGTCTCGGTGATGGCGCCAATTAGAGAACGCTGATCAATCCGGTGCCAATGGAAATGCGCGCCAGTGTCCGGATCGCCGCACGAACACTGGCCCGAAGCCGCGGCTTCGTGGCCACCGCGGTCGTGTCGCTCGGACTGGCGATCGGTCTCACCACCACGATCTACAGTCTGCTCGACGCGTTGATCGACCCGCGCGTCGACGCGCGTGCGCCGGCGCAGCTGCATCGCATTCAGTATTTCGGCGACGTCCGACATTCGTTGCCGGCGGGCACCGTGGAGAGCGCGCTGCGGACGGGGCTTCGCGCGTACGAGGGACTCACGGGCTACAAGCGATATGCGCCCGGCTACGAGCGAACGACGATCGAGAGCGGGTCGCGCTTTCGCGAAGTCGTACCGCTCGTGGTTCGCTCCGATTTCTTCTCGGTGGTGGGAACGCACGCCGTCGAGGGGCGCACCTTTATCCCGTCCGACGACGCCGGCCAGCCATTGGTCGTGATCAGCGATCAACTCGCCGCGCAGCTCTTCCCCGGCGGCCAGTCGCCGATCGGAACGTCCGTCTCGGTCGACGGCAAGCTGTTCGCGGTGATCGGCGTCGTACCGCGTTCCACGGTCCTCTCCGCGCTCGACACCGACGCGTGGCTGCTGCCGGCGCGTGGAACGCAATTGCCCATCTCGGTCATTCGGCTGCGCGACGGCGTGACGCCCGCGCAGGCCGACGCCGAGCTCGGGCTGCTCGCGGCGCGGCTGGCGCTGGCGGCCGGGGAGTCCGTTCGGGAGACACGTTTTTATCTCCGGCCCATCGCGCGCCTGCAGTTTCATCTCGGACGATTTCACTGGGCGCTCATCGCGGCTGTGATCGCGGTGCTGTTCGTCGCCTGCGGGAATCTGGCGAACCTACAGCTCGCGCGGGGGCTCGGCCGCGGCGGCGAGCTCGCGGTGCGCACGGCGTTGGGCGCCACGCAGCGACAGCTCGTGGCGATGCTCGTGCTGGAGAACGCGCTCATCGCCGCGATGGGTCTCGTGCTGGGGCTCACCGTCGCCATGTGGGGAATTCACATCGTGCGCGCGACGATTCCGGCGGAGATCGCCGGCTACCTCGTCGAGCCGCGCGTGAGCTGGCACCTGCTTGCGGCGGCGGTCGTCTCGACAGTCGCCTGCCTCGTGCTCGTCGGTCTGCTGCCGGCGCTCCGCATTGCGCGAGTCGATCCGAACGAGTTGCTGAAGAGTCGCTCGGGTACGGGCGCGCACAAGCGGCATCGCCGCGTGTACGCCGTCATGATCGTCGCGCAGCTCGGGCTCGCGCTGCCGCTGTTGATCGGCGCCGCCCTCGTGATGCGCTCGGCGTGGCGGCTCGATCAGCCGGCGTACTTCATGAGCCGTGCGGGCTACAATCCGTGGTCCTTCGTGAACGGCACGCTCAATCTGGTCGTCTCGCCGGGGCACGCTGTTCCCATCGCGGGTCCGGCCAGCGACCTGGTGAGCCGCGTGCGCGCGATTCCCGGCGTCGCCGACGCCGCGGCCGTCGGCAGCGCGGCGCCGGTCAACCGCGCCGTGACGATCGAGGACGACGATGGCCGCAGCCGGGAGATTCCCGCGCCCGCGTGGAGCTACAAGCTCGTCTCGCCGTCGTATCTGCGGACACTGCGGCGCTCGGTTGCCGCCGGAAGCGATTTCGTGGAGGGGTCGTACGATCAACCGGCCGTGATCATCGACGAGCCGACGCAACACTATCTGTGGCCGCATTCGAGCGCCGTGGGGCGGCTCATCAAGTTCGGCGATGTTCGCTCGGCCGCGCGGTGGATGCGCGTCGTCGGCGTCGCGCACGACCCGCGCGACACGAACGTCGTACGCATCATGGAGCCGTCGAACGGATACACGCTCGGCAAGGTCTATCGCGTGTTCTCATCGGACGACAGCGCGACGGCGGGGGTCGCGGGCGTCCCTCTCAGCCTCATCGTGCGTGCCGCGGGCGACGCCGAGCGGACGGCGCTCACGATCCGTCACACGCTGTGGAGCATGCCCTCGGTGGCGACGCCGTACATTGCCGCCGAGGTGAGCAGCATAAAAGCGGAACGGGCGCAGGAACGATTCGTGTCGGCGATCTTCGACGTCTTCGCGCTGCTCGGCGTGGCGCTCACGGCGCTAGGTGTGTACGGCATCGTCGCGCATTCGGTGAGCGCCCGGCGGCGGGAGTTCGGCGTCCGCATATCGCTGGGCGCGACGCCGCGGCACATCGTCGGCAACGTGCTGCGCGAGGGGAACGTGCTCGCCCTCGCGGGCGCGGCGATCGGCCTCCAACTCACGAGGGAGACGATCGGGTGGATCGCGGTGTTCGTCAACGGCATGGAGGACTATTACGACGCGGCGCTGTTCGGCTCGATGGCGGCGTTGCTCGTCGCGATCATCGTGGTGGCGGCGCTCGTCCCCGCGCTGCGCGCTACGCGAGTGGACCCCGTCGAGGCGCTGCGCGCCGAGTAGCGCGCAACGCAACCGGCGAGGCGGTTACTGCGCTGGACAGCGACCTTCGGACGGATATGTTCGGCGAACCATCTCAATCCTGGAGGCTCGCATGTACGCAACCGTCCGCCGCTACACCGGGAACGCCGGCGCGAACAAGAATCTCGCGACTCGCGTGGAGGGGGAATTCATCCCCATCCTGCGAACGATTCCCGGCTTCGTGAGCTACACGGTGATCGACGCCGAGCCTGAGAATGGGCGCGATGTGTTGATGACCGTGAGCATCTACACGACTCGCGAAGGTGCCGACGCGTCGGTCAGCGCCGCCGCGAAATGGGTTGGCGAGAACTTCAAGGACCTCGGCTTGAGCCAGCCTCAGATCACGGCGGGGAACGTCATCGTGAACGCCGGCGTGCAAACGCGGGCGGAAGTGGCGTACACGCAGTAGCGAGTGGCCGGACTTTGACTCGCCGTTCCTCGTCGCGGAGAAGCGCGACCGGCGGCGACGTCTTGTTACCGCACCGCCCAAGCGATGAACCGTTCGGTGTAGTACAGCGCCAGCTGCGAGCTCGGACCGTTGAAGACGGCGTCGAACGCGTGCTCGGCCCAGGGGATCTCGAGATACGCGACCGGCGTGCCCGTCGCCGCCAACTCATCGTGCATGCGGCTGCCGTACTTCGCCTCGACGACGTGATCGCGGCGGCCGTAGATGAGAAGCGTCGGCGGGACTCGGTGTGTCGCGTACGTGAATGGCGACGCCTCGGCGTAGCGCTCCGGCATCGCGCTGGGCGGGCCGCCGAGGAACGCGTCCTCGATGGGGCGGATGTGCATGGGATCTGGCCGCGGCGGACGGCGATAGGCGTCGGCAAGGAAGGCCGGGCCGTAGTAGCTGACCACGCCGCGAATGTGCACCGGCGCGGGTCGATACGCGGCCAGCATCGCGAGGTGCGCACCGGCCGAGCGTCCGATCAGCACCACGCGCGAAGTGTCGCCGTCGTACTCTGCCGCGTGGTCGCGGATCCAGGCGAGCGATGAGTCGACGTCATTGATCTGCGCGGGCCACTTCCACGCCGGTGCGTGGCGATAGTCCACCGCGAAGACCACATAGCCGCTCGACGCGAGCCAGCTGGCGAAGTTGGCATTCGAGCTCGGCGTGCCGCGCTGCCACGCGCCGCCGTAGATCTGCACGACGATTGGAAACTTGCCCCGGCGCTGCGGTTGATAGACGTCCATCGTCAGCTTCACGCCGCCCGGCGACGCGAAGATGATGTCGCGATGCACCATCGCACGCTCGGCGTGTATGCCGCGAAAGAGATCCGCAATGACCACGGGGTGCGCGCGCAGCGGCGCAGCCGGCTCCGCCGACATGCGCTGCATCGCGGCGTCGAAGCGCGTTATCGTCGCGGGAACGCGCGCGAACACCGACACGGAGAGCGCGAGCGCCACCCACGCGCAAACCGCTGCGACGCGCGCGACGATTCGCGTTCGCGCGCCGAACACCGCCAGCGCGAGCGCGACCAGCGACGCGACGATCAGCCACGCGCTCACCTCCGGCGCGCCGACGTCGAACGTCATCAGGAAATACGTCGGCGCGGGGATCACGATCCACGACGCCAGAAAGAGCGTCGCGACCGAGATGCCCAGCGCGAGCCAGCGTGTCGCTCGCTTCAGGCCGGCGATACGGGCGCTACCGCGGAGTGGGTTTGTCCATCCTGTCGGCCTTGGCGCCGCGGTCGGCGCGCGCCTTGGCCACGATCTGCTTTACGTCGCGCATCAGCGTGGGACCGTGGTAGGGAATGCCGTCCTTGATCGTCCACTCCACGCCGCCGGTGTGCACCGGCTTGCCGTCTTTGATGTCGTCCACGCCGGTGGGGTAGAGGAGCTTCAAGTTCTCGAGCGGATTGCCGTTCACGACGATGAGGTCTGCCTTGAACCCCTGACGCACGCGTCCGAGCTCTGTCTCCTTGCCGAGGATGCGCGCGTTGTTGAACGTCGCGTGCTGGATCACCTTGATGGGGCTGAAACCGGCTTCCTGGTGCAGCTCGAGCTCGCGCAGCAGGCCGAAGCCGTACATCTGATAGATGAAGCCCGCGTCGTCGCCCGCGCCGACCAACCCGCCTTTGCGCTCGAAGTCGCGCACGGCGTTCATCCAGATTCTGTAATTCTCCTTCCAGTACGTCTCGTCGGTGGACGTCCAGCCGAAGAAGTACGAGCCGTGATTGGCCGGGTCGGGGCGGAAGTAGTCCTCGAGCGTGGGGTGGAGGTAGTCGGCGAACCACGGTTGCGTGCGTGCGCGCTGCAAGTCGCGCGATGCCTCGTAGATGTCGAGCGTCGGCACCCACGCCACGTGGCGCGCCACCATCGAGTCGAGCACCATCGACAGCCGCGCCGGATCGGCTTCGCGCCAGAGATGCCCGGCCCAGCGGAAGCGGTCGGTCTCGTTGTTGTAGTTGTACGACGGCGGAAAGCCCTGCACACCGTCCACGATCGCCGCATCGGGAATGCCGTACCAGTGCTCGATGCTCGTGGTGCCGAAGTGGATGTCGTCCCAGGCGTTCGTCTCCTCGACGCCGACGTGGTGCGCGACGCGCAAGCCTTCCTTGTGCGCTTCATCTTCCATCGCCGCCATGATGTCGCGGTCGATGCCGAGGAGCTTGATCCCGTCCACACCCATCGCCTTGAGCGCCCGGACTTTCGCGCGCGCCGAGTCGGCGTTGGTCGGACGGCCGAACTGCGGGTAGATGAAGATGCGCGGCGCGGCGATCGTGCCCTTGTTGCTCGCATCGCGCCAGGCGAGCGCCTTCCGTGTGTCGCTGCCCACGTCGCGCACGGCGGTGATGCCGCACGCGAGCCAGATCTTCCACTCGTAGTCCACCGGCTGCGGCGCGCCGCCGCGCTCGTCCTGCAGGTGCGCGTGCACGTTGATGAGTCCCGGCAGCACGTACTTGCCCGTGGCGTCGATCTCCGCCGTTCCGGTCGCGGCCGCTGGCCGCCTGCTCCCACCATTTCGGCCTATCGCAACCGGGTCGAGCGCAACGAGCTGGGTGATCGTGCCGCCCTCGAGCACGATGTCGAACGGCCCCTTGGCCGGCGTGCCGTTGCCGTCGACGACCATCGCGTTGCGAATGATCATGCGCGCGGGCCGGGTGCCGCTCACGGCGGTGGTCTGGGCGTGGGTCACCGCGCTCATCGCCAGAGCGACGGCGGCGGCGGTGGCGGCGGCGTGGGCGAATCGGGGGAGGCGAGCGTGCATCTGGAAACGGTGTGGGGGGAAGGTGGCGTCGACGCGTCCAACCTGACGCGACGGCATCACCACCGCAATAGCCTGCTTGACGCCGGCGCCGCCCGGCTCGCCGCCGGCAATGGAGCCGCGCGCTGCGCTGGCTGGCTTCAACAGGGCGCCCGACAAGCTCACGCTCCGAGTGACGTCACAGAATCCTCATGTCCGCCGCCTGATCATGGCCGCCACGAGATCGTCGGCGCGCGCGCCTGGCGCCCTCGCATCTTGGCTGTAACATTCTCGGCGTGAATAAGCGCGTTCTCTGGCTCAGGAAGGAAAAAACCGACCAGGCTGAATCGGCCATCGTCGAGGCGGAGCAGCGTGCCGTGGAGAAGCGCGAGAAGACCGTGGCCCGCAGTTGGTTGGCCGCCGGCGTCTCGACGGTCGCGGCGATCGGCTCGATCGCCGGTCACGATAAGTATCCCGCCGTTGGTCTGACCATATGCGCCGGCTTCTGGATGACGGCGCTACACATCTCGGACACCATGAGCGCGCGCGAGGTGCCGCGCATCGTTCGCTGGGCGATCTATGGCTTCGCCGTGGTGGCGTCGGTCATTCTCATCTTTAGCCTCTTCCATCGCGGTCCATGAACGAGCCACGCCTCTACATCGACGGTCGATTTGTCGATGCGCATTCTCCGCGGACGATCGATGTGATCAACCCGGCGACGCAGGAAATCATTGCCCGCGTCCCACACGCCGACGCAACCGACGTCAACGCGGCCGTCGCGGCCGCGCGCCGCGCCTTCGAGACCGCGCCGTGGAGAGACACCACGGCCCAGGAGCGCGGACGCATTCTCTTCCGCCTCGCCCAGGTCGTGCGCGACAACGCCGCGCGGCTGGCCGAGCTCGAGACGATCAACAACGGCAAGCCGATCGTCGAGTCGGAGTTCGACATTGCCGACGTCGCGACCTGCTTCGAGTACTATGGCGGCATGGCGACCAAGATTCACGGCGACGTCGTGCCGGTTCCCGACAACGCGCTCAGCCTCGCGCTCCGCGAGCCGATCGGCGTGTGCGGCCAGATCATTCCGTGGAACTACCCGCTGCTCATGGCGGCGTGGAAGATTGCGCCGGCGATCTGCGCCGGCTGCACCGTCATTCTCAAGCCGGCCGAACAAACGCCGCTCACCGTGCTCGAGTTGGCGCGCCACTTCGAGGCGGCCGGACTGCCGCCGGGCGTCGTCAACATCATCACCGGCCTGGGCGACACCGGTGCCGCGCTCACCGCACACCCCGACGTCGACAAGATCGCCTTCACCGGCAGCGCCGAGGTCGGGAAGATCATCATGCGCTCGGCGGCGGATACGCTGAAAAAGATCTCGCTCGAGCTGGGCGGGAAGTCGCCGAACATTCTCTTTGCCGACGCCGACTTCGAGGCGAGCGTGGACGGTGCGCTCTTCGGACTCTTCATCAACCAGGGCGAAGTGTGCTCCGCGGGAAGCCGCATTCTGGTCGAGCGCTCGATCTACAAGAAGGTCGTCGACGCGATGGTCGAGAAGGCGCGCGGCATTCGCCTTGGGAACGGGCTCGATCGCGCCACGAAAATGGGTCCGCTCGTGAGCCGCGAGCAGCTGGAGCGGGTCATGGCGTATCAGACCGTCGGCAAGGGGGAGGCGAAGCTCGCGCTCGGCGGCGGCCGCGCGACCGGCGGGGAGCTCGATCGCGGGCTCTACTGCGAGCCCACGATCTTCTACGACGTCGACAACTCGGCGCGGATCGCGCGCGAGGAGATCTTCGGCCCTGTGGCCGCGGTCATTCCGTTCGAGGACGAGGAGGATGCCATCCGCATCGCGAACGACAGCGACTACGGCCTCGCCGCGGCGGTGTGGACGCGCGACATCTTTCGCGCGATGCGCACGGTGAAGCGCTTACGCGCGGGAATCGTGTGGGTGAATCACATGCAGCCCACGTTCGTCGAGGCGCCGTGGGGCGGATACAAACAGAGCGGAATTGGGCGCGAGCTGGGCAAGTGGGGGGTCGAGGAGTACCTGCACGTCAAACAGGTACACATCAACTTGAACGAGGCGCCGATTGGCTGGTACTAGCCTAGGCCTTCACCCCACCAATCCATTCCCGGTGACCGCCATCAAATACGCCTGGCTCAGATACACGTTCGTCGCCGACGCTCGAAGGTTGAGCTGCCGCGCGATACCAGCCGTGTGTCCACGGCCCATGTGCCGAGCCTCTTCGAACAACTGTCTCCGATACTGATTCTGCCAGGGGATCGTGCCCTTCTGCGCCGCGCCGGCGCCGAAGTATGCGGCGAAGTGCATCGGATAGGCCTGCTGAAACACGGCCTTGTGGTGCGCGTTGATGAAGAACGTCGCCGTCGGATCCGCGGCGGTGTAGACGCCGCGGCGCTGCGTGCCTCCGCCCGTCAAGCGCTTCTTCCAGCTCTGCTCCGACTTGACGCCGCCGGCCGAAGTGCCGACGAGCAGCTTGTCGTATTCCTCGAGCACTGCCGCGTTGGTCATGAAATAGCCCGCGCGAAGTCCCGAGTGCAGCCGCGTCTCGTGATTGGCGAGGAAGCGCGCGCAGAGATTGAACGTCAGCTTCCCTGAGGCCGGGCCATAGCGGGCAGTCTCGTCGTGCAGGCCAGGCATCGGCAGCACCGCGAACGCCGTTCGGTCCGGCGCGACGACGTTCAGCAGGGAGTTATCCATCGGCGTGAAGCCGGCGCGATTCTCGTGCACCGCCACCGTCGCCACGTAGTTGCGCACGTTCGGCGTGATGGTGCGCGCGTCGATCTCCGCGTCGTGCCCTTTGCCGGCCACGGGATCCACGGCGAAGATGTTGATCGGGATCGCCGCCATCCGTTCGACCTTGCTGAGAAAATACGCGATGCGAATGCACGTCACCGCGCCGCGGCTCCAACCCATCATGTTGATCGACGTCGGCGGCGTGCCCGCGCGTACGAGGCCGGTGACCTGGTTCACCACGCTCACGACGTTCTCGTCGGCGCCGACGCCCGAGGCGCCAAGGATCGCGTCGGTTCCGGCCTTCCTGACGATCCACTCCGACGCGCCGCCGCCCGTGGCCGCGCGCAAGTTTTCGGAGACCCGCGCCTTCGACGGCGTGACCTTCTCGACGCCCATGATCCCGGCGAAGGTGCCGCCGTGCACGTGCTCCACGACGAGCTGCGCGTCGGGACGACCGGTCTTCCCGACGCCTTCGGTGATGATGAAATCGATGCCCTCAGTACCCTGGGCACCGTTCCCGAACAGGTTCACGATGTCGAGCTTCGCGGTGGGCTTGGTCCGCGATCCGCCGGTACCGTGATTGTAGATGGTCAGGATGGGCACGTGCTACCGCTTCGGCCAGACGACGCCCTGATTCTCCGCCACCGTTCCCATCCCCTTGTACACGAACTTCTGAATGCGCTTCCCCTCGTACGTCTCGGCCGTGTAGATGTTGCCCTTGGAATCCGTCGCGATGCTGTGCACGGCGAAGAACTGTCCCGGCTGCCGCCCACCGTCGCCGAAGCTCGTGAGGATCTCCAGCGACTGCCGGTCCATCACGTAGACCATCTCGTTCTTGCCGTCGGCGAGGAAGATGTACTTCTGCGCCGGGTCCTTCGAGAAGGCGATGTCCCAGACCGAGCCGTCGCCGCGGGTGAGCGGCTTGATGATTTTCTCTTTAACGAACTCTCCATTCTTCTTGAAGACCTGGATGCGGTCGTTCACGCGGTCGCAGACGTAGACCAACCCGTCGGGCGTGGGCTCGGCGCAGTGCACCGGGTTGCGGAACTGCTGCGCGATGGGCGCATCGGGGTTGTAGGGGCCCAAGTTCGAGTCCGACGGCACGTGGCCGTAGGCGCCCCAGAAGCGCTTGATCTTGCCGTTGTCCATGTCGATCACGGCGACGCGCTTGTTGCCGTAGCCGTCGGCGAGGAACGCTTCGTTGGCCTTGTAGTCGAACGAGATCTTGGCGACGCGGCCGAAATGCGTCGTGCTGTTGCTGTTCACCGGCTGGTGCGGCTCGCCGATCTCCATCAGGAACTTGCCGTCGTGCGTGAACTTGAGAATGAACGAATCGGCCGCGCCGGCCGGACACTCCGGCGTACCGCCCTGCGGACAGGTACCGTTGCCGCCGATCCACACGTTGTTCTTGTTGTCGATCGAGATGCCGTGGTTCGACTCCGGCCAATCGTAGCCCGTCGTCTTGCCGCCCCATGCTTTCACCAGGTTGCCTTCGGGGTCGAACTCGATCACCGGCGGCGCCGGCACGCAGCACTCGCTGAGCGGCGGATTCTGCGCCGCGCCGATCTCCTGCGTCGCGTTGAAGGTGTCGTTGCGATGCACGATGAACACGTGGTCGCGCGCGTCGACGCCCACGCCGATCACGTTGCCGAGCACCCAGTGGTTGGGCAGAGGCTTGGGCCACACCGGGTCCACCTCGAACCGCGGCGCGGTCACCGTGTGTCCCTTGGTCGACGCTTCGAGCGCGCGCTGTCCCACGCCGAGCGTGACGATCGACACCGCGAGAGCGGCGGCGGTGATGAGCTTCCGCGACTTGATCATTGCTTTGCCCTCGACGGCCATACCACGCCGCGGTCGGTTTTCGTCACCGGACCTACGCCTCTGTAGTCGAACTTCTGCACGCGCTTGCCCTCGTAAGTCTCGGTCGTGTAGATGTTGCCTTTGGAGTCTGTCGCGATGCTGTGCACGGCGTAGAACTGGCCCGGCTGGCGCCCGCCGTCGCCGAACGTCGTCAACTCCTCGAGCGTTTGCCGATCGAGCACGCGGACCTTCATGTTCATGCCGTCGGCGACGTAGAGGTACTGCTGCTTCGGATCCGCCGAGAACGCGACGTCCCACACCGAGCCGGTGCCGCGCGTCTGCGGCGCGATCACCGTTTCCTTCACGAACGAGCCGTCCTTGTTGAACACCTGGATGCGGTCGTTCTGGGTGTCGCACACGTAGACGAATCCGTCCTTCGAAAGCTTCGCGCAGCGCACCGGCGCGCCGAACTGCTTCGACGAGGAGCCGGGTGTGTAGGCACCGGCGTCGGCGTCCACCGGCTTGGTGCCGTAGGCGCCCCAATAGCGCTTGACTTCACCGGTGCTCATGTCGAGCACCGCCACGCGATGGTTGCGGGAACCGTCGGCGACGTACACCTCGTTGGCCTTCGTGTCGAAGGAGAAGCTCGCCGGACCGCCGAAGGTGTCCATGCTGTTGCTGTTCGCGGGAAGGGCAGGGGCTGCCCCGCGCCCGCCGCGCCCTCCGCGACCGGCCGCGCCACGGCCCGGCGACACGCCGGCGTACGCGGTGT